>NZ_PUUH01000291.1:0-43315 GCF_002968355.1 Spiroplasma sp. ChiS
GGAGATGCTTTGGAATTTATAAAGACATTAGAAAACGATAGCGTTGATTTAATATTAACTGATCCGCCCTATTTATATAATTTATCAAAAAGAGAAAACGATTTATAAAGACATTAGAAAACGATAGCGTTGATTTAATATTAACTGATCCGCCCTATTTATATAATTTATCAAAAAGAGAAAACGAACAAATAAATGAAAAAAGCAATATAACCAAAAGCATAAATAAATATATTAATGCTATCTATGATAATAATTTACATAATTCATTTGATATAAATACTTATTTAGATGAGTTTTATCGAATTTCAAAAAATAAATTTATGTTAATTTGAATGAATAGACAACAAATTATTGATTATTTAGATTGAGTTCGTAAAAAAGATATGTTTTATGATTTTATCCTTTGAAACAAAACAAATCCAATGCCAACTAATAATCATATTTATCAAGATAAAGAATATTGTATGATAATTTATTCTAAAAAACATCGAATTCCAAATTATAAAAATGATTATGAAAGTAAAAAAACAATTTTTAATTATTCAATCGGAAAAAAATAACAAGACACCCAACAGAAAAACCATTATATATATTTAATCGATTAATTAGTAAATATAGTAAAGAAAATGATTTAATTTTAGATTGTTTTATGGGAAGTGGCACAACCGCGTATGCTTGTGAACAATTAAAACGAAAGTGATTGGTCTTTTGGGTTTGTTAAAGAAAAATTTATTAAATGGTGGTAGAAAAAATAGAACAAAGAAAAGACCTGATAATCGTGGAAAATTAGATGAAAGATTTAGGTTAATTTGAGATATTGAAAATAAAGTTTCTAATGTTGGTTGATTAGAAATGGATACTGTTGTTGGAAAAGAATATTTATCTAGTTGTTTAGTTTTAGTAGAACAATCAAGTAAAAAATACTTTGCTATGAAATTAGAAAATCATACTGCTAATGAAGTTTTAGAAAAACTTGAAGAATTAGTTAGAATTAATGGTTTAGTTAAAAAAATTAAAGGAATAATAACAGATCGCGGAAAAGAATTTAGTAAATTTGAAGAGATGGAAAAGATTACTGGTTCTAATGTTTATTACAATAACTATTACTGAGAAAATTCTTGTTGCTGCTTGATATTTGTATGATAAAAACGATTATCAACAAATATATGGCATTAAAAAATTTGTTATTTGAAATAATAACCTAGTTGAATTATTTTAAAATAAATATAAAAATACTGGTTATTAATTATTTTAAACCTAAATATAATCTAGGTTTTTATTTTTTATGATAAAATAATAAAGTACTATTTATAGAAAAATAAGATGTGAAAAAGAGGAGAAAAAATGAGTGACGAAATTAAAAAAAGAAGAAAAAGTAGATAATTCAGATAGTTATAGTAATGAGGATAGTTTTGTAAATATTTATAAGTATGCGTTAAAAAAAGGAAATAGTCCATTTTATAAAACATTTTTAATGGGTTTAGCTGCTGGTTTATTTATTGGGTTTGGTTATATTGCTGCAATTACGGCAACAAAGGGAAACTGAGATAATATCCCAATTGGATTAAAATATTTAGTTTTTGGCCTAGTCTTTACTGTTGCGATTACAATGATTCTTTTTCTTGGGGGAGAGATGTTTACGTCGAATTCTTTAGCATTAATTGTTGTTTTTAAAAAACAATTAAATGTGGGAAGATTTGTTAGTAATTTATTTATTGTTTTAAGTGGTAATTTCCTTGGCTGTTTAGTAATGGCTGGTTTAACGGCGTGAGGCGGTTTTTTAAATCATACGTCTGATTCTGTAACTGATTTTTATAATAATGTTGTAATTTTCATTGATGGAAAATTAGAGCACACATGATGAGAAAACTTTGGGAGCGCGATTTTATGTAACTTTTTAGTTGCTGGATCTATTTATGCTGCACATACGACTAAATCAGCAATTGCCAAATTTTTTGTTGTAAATTTAATTATTATGGCTTTTGCAATTTCTGGATTTTCGCATGTAGTTGCTAATTCATATTTATGATTTTTACAACCATTTTTAAAAATATTTGGTACAAGTGGTGGTTGAGCAGATTTTGGGAAATTTGCTTACAATGTTCAATTGCCAACTTTATTTGGAAATTTCTTAAGTGGAGGAATTTTCTTACCATTTTTATATTATTTTATTTATCGAAAAAATGTAAAAGAGCAATTAGTACTTTAATTTATTTTTTTAAAAAGAAGAAATGTTATTCCTTTAATAACATTTCTTTTTTAATTATTTTATTGTTTCAATGATATTATTAATTGGAAGATATTGATAATGGAGGGGGCAAATGAGTAAAAATATTTATACGGTTAGTGAAATTAATTATTATTTAAAAACAATGATTGAACAAGAACCAAATTTAATTAATATTTCTTTACAAGGAGAAATTTCTAATATTACAAATCATTCATCAGGACATGTTTATTTTACAATTAAAGATGAAAAAGCACAAATTCGGGCAATTATGTTTGCATTTAATGCAAAAAACTTGCAATTTAAATTAAAAGAAGGCTTAAAAATTATTGCGACAGGTTCTATTAAGGTATATGAACCGCAAGGAACATATAGTTTACAAGTAGTTGCTTTATCTTTACAAGGGGTTGGTACTTTATTTTTAAAATATGAAGCATTAAAGCAAGAATTAAGTAAAAAAGGTTGGTTTGGTCAATCTTTAAAAAAACCAATTCCACGTTTTCCAAATAATATTGGGGTAATAACAGCTCCAACTGGTGCTGCAATTCGTGATATTATTTCTACCATTCATCGCCGTTTTCCACAAGCAAACATTTATTTATTTCCAAGTTTAGTGCAAGGAAGTGAAGCAAAACATGATATTCGAGCAAAAATTAAGGCAGCACAGTCCTTTACTCCACACCTTGATACATTAATTGTTGGCCGTGGTGGTGGTAGTATTGAAGATTTATGAGCTTTTAATGAACTGGAAGTTGTTGAGGCAATTTATCAAGCAACTATCCCAGTTATTTCAGCTGTTGGGCATGAAATTGATTTTACCTTAGCTGATTTTGTTAGTGATTTACGAGCACCAACACCAACGGCGGCGGCTGAATTAGCAACACCTGATCAAAAAGAATTAATTAATTATTTGCAACAACAACGACGTAATTTAATTAATTTTGTTAAAGGCAGAATTGACAAGATAGGAGATAAACTAAGCGAATTAAAAAATAGTTATGTTCTAACAAGACCACAAGCATTATATACACAATATGAGCATTCTTATCAATTATTATTAAAGCAGTTTAATGTTTTACAAGAAACATTCTTTATAGCAAATAAAAATATGATTCAAAATTATTATCAAATATTGGTAAGAACAATTAAACAACAAATTTTAGCAATTGAACATGAAAAAAATAATTTAGTAAGCAAATTAGACTTGTTAAGTCCTTTAAAAACATTAACTCGTGGTTATAGTATTACTTATAATGATAATAAAAATGTAATATCAACAACACATGATATTAAGAATAATGATATAATAATAACACGTGTGCAAGATGGATTCATTCATTCAATCGTACAAGCAATTAATAAGGATGGTGAAAAAAATGACAAATAATAAATCATTTGAACAAATTTTAGAACAATTAAAGCAAATTGTTAATGATTTAGAAAATAATCAATTGCCATTAGATCAAGCAATTGATGCTTTTGAAACTGGCATTAAATTAACAAAATTAGCAGAAACTAAATTACAAGATATTAAAGATAAAGTCACTAAAATTGTTAAGGATAATAATCCAACTGATTTTAAAGTTAATGAAGAATAATTTATGGCAGGACAAATTTTTGAACGTAGTGGCTGAGTTAAAAAAAATAATATTAAAATTTGAAAAAAATTGCATGAATTAAAATTAAGTCGTGTAATTTTAAAAGATTTTAAAACTTTTGATGAAAAAGATATTTTAATTAAAAATTTTATTTATTTATTACGATTAAATAATTTAGATGAACAAGAATATTTTGATAGTATTATTTTAATTAAATTAGTTTTAATTTATTATCATATGCAATATATTCGTCATAGTGGGGTAAAACGTGAACAAGAACAAATTTTAAAAGTAATTAAGGAATTAAAAAATAAAATTTTTGTTAATTACCTTGGTAATAATTATGAGGAAGCAATTTTTGCCGATATTGATATTACTAATTCAAAAATTAAGATTTATTATAATTTTAATTTACTTTATAACTTTATTGCTAATGTTTTTTATCAACCTTTTATTAACCTGCCAAATCATGAATTATATTTTAATTATGGTTACTATCTTGTGTTTTTAATTAATTTAACAGTAATGAGAAAGTTATTAAAGGATAGCAGTAATGTGGAAATTTATAAAATAAAATTAGATGTAACAGCCCATTGCCATTATTTGATTGGAAAAATTACACCATTATATTTCAATAATTTTGTTCAACAAATTAATTATTTTTTACAAAAATATTAAGTGGGGTTAAAAAATGAAATTACAAGATTATCAGAATCATACTGATTTAAAAAATTTAAAAACAAAAGATTTAATTGAATTAGCAGAGTTTATTCGTTGTCTTATTATTGAAACAGTTACTAAAAATGGGGGGCATTTAGCTAGCAATTTAGGAACAGTTGAATTAACAATTAGTTTATTAAAAACTTTTGACATTGACAATAATGATTTGATTATTTTTGATACTGGTCATCAAACTTATGCTTATAAAATTTTAACTGATCGTAAAACACATTTTTCAACAATTCGCTTAGCGGATGGTTTAACTGCTTTTCAGCATATTAACGAAAGTAAATATGATCATCTTTCTAACGGACATGCGGGAACGGGGTTATCAACCGCAATTGCTTATAGTTATAATCAAAAATATAATAATATTATTTGTGTCATTGGTGATGCAGCATTTACTAATGGTTTAACTTTAGAGGCTTTAACTTATTTAGGAACAATTTCTAATAAAATTATTGTTATTTTAAATGATAATGGCATGAGTATTTCCAAAAATGTTAATGTTTTACATACAACAGTTAGTAAAGTCCGAACTGGATGACTATATCGTAGTGTTAGTAAAGTTGCAAAAGTTTTACGATATATTCCACCATTAACATTATTATGGTTGGGGCATTTATTAATTGAGAAAATTATTCGTAGTTTTGCAATTCCAGGGTTATTTGCTGGTTTTAATTTAGATTATATTGGGGCAGTTGATGGTCATAATTTTCGTAAATTAGCAAAAAGTCTTCGCCAAGCAAAAAAACGAAATACAAGTGTAGTTCTTCATCTTAAAACAAAAAAAGGCTATGGTTATGGATTAAGCCAAGCAGAACAAGAGAAATATCATTCGTATAGTTTAACTGATAATAAACATAATGAATGAAGTTATTATGTTGCAAAAACTATTGAAAAAATATTTCAAACATCAACAGAAAAATTTTATTTTATTTCTGCTGCAATGCAAGCATCAGTTCATTTAGAAGAATTTATGTTGCAAAATCTGCAATATTTTTTTGATGTTGGGTTAGCGGAAGAACATGCTGTTACATTAGCTGCTGGGTTTGCCTTAGACCATCAAAAAGTAATTGTGAATATGTATGCTAGTTTTTTACAGCGAACTTATGATCAAATTTTACATGATGTTGTTCGTAACCATTTACCAGTTGTTTTTTTAATTGACCGAGCTAGTTTAGCACTTGCGGATGGCGATAGTCACCATGGAATTTATGATATTGGTTTTTTAAATAGTATGGGTGATTTACCAATTATTAGCCAACCTGCAACTAGTAGTGAGTTTGATCAGTTATTAAAGTTAGCTTTAATAAATAAAAAAAATCCCTTCTTTATTCGGTATCCAAAAGGTGGAATTACTCAACAAGTTTTGTCAGTACCGTTTTCAGTTGGACAGTGAGAATATGTTATTAAAAATCCTAAAGCACGAATTTTATTAATAACATATGGCAATAATGTAATTAAAGCAAAAACAGTTATTACAAAATTAGATACAAAAAAAATTAATGTTATTAATGCTCGTTTTATTAATCCAGTTGATAAAGAAATGTTAAAGCAAATTAACACAGAAAAATACCAACAAATTATTATTTTTGAAGAAGTTATTAAAGAAACTGGTTTATATGCAAAAATTATTGATTTTTTAATTAATCATAATGCAACAATTTCACATTATGGTTATGAAAATGGTTTAATTAAAAAAGATGTAAATAATCTTGAAGAAATTTTAAGAAACTTAATTAATTAAGAAATATCCTTGTATTATCAAACAAAAAGAGTTAAATTTATAGAGAAGAAAAGGAGAATAATACTAATGGAATATGTTAAAGTAAAATTAGATAAAAAAGTAAAATTAGAGCAGTATTTAGAAAAATATCAAGTTGATGGAATTTTATTTGATTCAACCGTTAATCGGTTTTGATTATCTGAATTTGCTTCTTCCGAAGGATATTTGTTATTTACAAAAACTGAATCAATCTTGTATTTAGATGGACGTTATATTACTGCTGGTAAAAAGCAAGCAAGAAATGTTACACGTGTCGTTGAAATGGCAACGAATCATCCGGGTAGTTTTTTTGGAATGTTACAAAGTGATTTGCTTAAAAACAATGTCAAAACTTTAGCTTTTGAAAGTGATTACTTAACATATTTGACTTATCAAACTTTAACAACGAATATATCATCAGTCGCTTTAAAACCAGTTGATTTTTCAGAATTACGAGCAATTAAAACAAATGCTGAAATTGAGGCTTTAAAACAAGCATGTGCAATTGGTGATATTGCCATTAATAATGTTATTAACAAAATTAAAGTTGGAATAACAGAACGTCAAGTTGAACAAATTATTATTAATAGTTTTATTGAGGCTGGGGCTGATAAACCTAGTTTTGATACAATTGTTGCTTCTGGGTGACGAGGAGCATTACCACACGGACGTGCAACTGATAAAATAATTGCGAATAATGAATTAATTACAATTGACTTTGGTTGTATTTATAATGGGTATTGTTCTGATACAACACGAACAATTGGGTTAGGAACGCCATCATCTAAAATGTTAGAAATTTATGATATTGTTTATGAAGCACAAAGTTTAGGAATGCAAGCAATTAAACCAGGCGTTACGACAGCAATGATTGATAAAATTTGTCGTGATTATATTATAAGTAAAGGTTATGGCAAATATTTCACACATTCAACAGGCCATGGAGTTGGCATTGAAATACATGAATTTCCTCGCGTGTCACCATTTTGTGATGTTTTATTAGAACCAGGAATGGTTATTACTGTTGAACCAGGGATTTATATTCCTGATTTAGGCGGTGTTCGAATTGAAGATGATATTTTAGTCACCGAAAATGGGTTTCATCTTTTAACAGAAGCAAAACGTGAATTAATTTTAATTTAAGCTAATGAAAACAAAATTAACAAAAACACAAATTTTTATTCTTATCTTTTTTATTTTCATGATTTTGTTTCTATTCTTATCATTATTACTAATTATTATTGCTGGTAAAGAAATTTATTATATTCTTTCTAATAATCATCAATTAGGTTTAGTTGGTACTAGTGGTTTTGGTGTTGAGAAAGGTGTTCAAAATTTTCCATATGTGTTTTTTATCATAGAATATGGTTTTAATTTTATTTTTACAATGCAAATTAAAAATGCTGCTGGTGAAGTTTTTGCCTCAAATGTTATTCTTTTATATCAAATTGGTTATTTTTTCTTAGTAATAATGATTCCAATTTGTGCCTTAGGTTTTTTTATTAGTATTTTATTTTTTTTATTAAAACAAAAAAACCCAACATTAAAATCAGAAAATTCATCAGATAATAATGATGAACAGTTATTGGATGATTTAAAAACAAATATGAATCAAATTCAAGAATATTTAATTAAATTGCATAAAGATGTTAAAACATTAAAAAAAAATAATGGAATAATTACTTCAAAATCAGTTATACCAAATTCAACTCAAGTTAATGATAACTCAGTTGATTATCAAAGCCAAGATTTGGATCTTATTCAAGCAAAGCAAACATCACGGCAACAAAATTCAAAAATTATTAATCAAGATGAATTAGAACAAACAAATAGTGGAATTGAACGTCCGAAAAGTTTAGTTAATCCAACAAAATATATTATGCCAAAACGTGATGAAAATTTTGTTAATAATTTTCCAACGCAACAATTTTTATCAACAGAAATGTTATCTGAGTCAAAAAAAGAAAAGAAGCTTTCATTAAGTGCAATTTTTGATCGAAAAAAAATTCAAACCGAATTAGAACAAGATAAAATTGAAGTTGAAGAGCAAATTAATAATGAAGAAATTAATACTTTTTCGTTACAATTTAATGATCCAACGATAATAGAAAATCAAACATTTCATGAAAAGGTTGGATTTAATTTAAATAATTTTGATTATACAGCTGATGAACACAATAATTCTCTTGAAATTAAGTCTATTTATCAAGTTGGCGATCGAATTATTGATAATGCAATTGAGTATGAAATTATCTTAGTTGTTCCTCATCAACAAAATGATACTGTAATGTATGAATTAACTTTAAAATCAACAGAAGATGGAACAATTAAATCTCTTATGAGAGAATAATTTAAAAATATTTTTTACTAAGCAATTAAGATGTTAAAAACAAACAATATTTAACAATTATTTACGATTCGATAAAATAAATTAAAAACAATTCGAGATGAATTGTTTTTAATAAATTAGATTATATGTTACTATTTTTATTAAATGTTAAACTTGTAATTGTACAGTTGGTCTCATTTTTAATTTGTGTCAAATTATTAAATTTTATAACAAGAAAGAAGAATTAAATTTATGTTATAATTCCAACAATAAATTATGATGTAAAAACTTAAGATTTTTATATTTTTTAGATAAATATAAAAATCTATTCTTTTGTATTGTAAAGATGCAATTAGGTCAATCAACCCTTATTAATTTGATAATATACCTTTTATCAAAAAATGCAATATTTTTTTAAAAAAAAATAATTTTTTTAAATATGAGTTAATATTTTTAAGCACGACAAAAAGAAAAGTTTGCTACAAATATATAATTTATATTTAAAAAAATTAAATATTAATATTTTGTAAAAATACCTCTTTGGAGGATAATCAACCTAAACTCGGTCGTGGTTTTTCATTAATAATTTTCATAACTTTATTAATTTCTTTTTGAGTAACAAAAATATATTAAAAATAAAGTTCCATCTGAAAATGATTATTATGTTCGCGCAAATATAACATCTTTTATTCCAAATGATTTCATGATCGAAAATTTACCATTTAATAATAAAACTAGCGCAGTAACATTAAAAAATCCAATTAAAGTTTTAGCATAATAAAATTATATTAATAATCAATTATTTGATTTTGCTAAAAAAATAATGGATTTTTGAAATTATTATAAAATTGAAACTTATAATAATAAAATTATATTTAATGTAACCAAAACGGATTTTATTATGTTATCTGAAAAAATTAGTAATTTTCAACCAAGTGCTTCTTTTTTTGATAATATAGGTGCTATTTTTCGTTATCTTTCTGAAAAACATGATTTAAAATTACTTTTAAATTCAATAACTAGTAATGGTTGAATGAATTTAACAAATTATTCAAATTCATTTGTTTTTAATTTCTTCTGAAGACCAGATGCTCACAATTGTTATCCACAACTCGTTTTAATTTTTGCTTATAATTCATTTTCATATGGTTTATTTGTTAATCCTGTTCCCGTAGATAATAAAACAGGTTATGTGTTTTTACAGACAATTGAATTTAAAATTGTTTAAAATTGTTAAGAAAAGTGATTTTATTCAAAAAATAGGTGAGGAGCATGTGATACATCTTCATTGTAGTAATAAATATGACAATATAATAAATCAAAAATAGATATGGTCATACTTATCTTAATGCAAATCAATTATTTGTTTTAAATAATATTATTTATCATTAAAAAATCAACTCTTTTTTGAACATCTCCTTATTTATGTCTACTTTATTTTAGATGTGCATTTCTGAGTTGATTTTTTATATTTTAATTATGACTTATATATCAAAAACTAAGTTTTTATTTTTTTACTGGTAGTTTGATAAAACTAAAACTTAATAATAACATTCCAATGATAATACTATAAATAATTATATAAGTTAATATATTTGTATAAAAATTAATTATTATTGGAATGATAATTACACCTAATAATAAACTAAAGATAGCATGGCCGAAGACATGTTCAATCATTAGACCTAAGGTTAAATGGTCAGTACCAACTAAACTAATTATATTATTTTTTTGAATCCGGCTTAAATGCCCAAGAAAACATCCAATTAAGATTTGACTACCACCCAAGCCAATGGTTAAATATAAAATATGCGATAATTGAGTTTGGAAGGGAAAAAAGACAATTGTTAATCCTAATAATAATCCGATAGCAATTATAGTAATAATTGTATTCCAAATAATTTGGTGTTTAATATTATTACTGTTTATTTTCAGTAAATATCCAAATAAATAACTTATTTTTCGAATAACATATAAACTACCTATGACTATAATCATAATTGCTGTATTATTAAAAATTAAAATAGGAAGAATGTATCCAAATACTTCATTAATACTATATAAAAAACTTGATGAATATAAATAACTTCAAAATTGTTTGTTTTTTTTAAGTATTTTTCAACTACTAGGATTAATTTTAAAAGTAATTTCTTCAGTTTGAATATCATGGTTAAAAAAAATTAAACTAAAGTTAATTAATGCTAATAAACTAAAGTATCCTTGTAAGGAAATTTTAGTTGTTAATTCTGTTAAAAAGTATTGTAGTAAAAAAGGAATTATAATTGTAACAACACTTCCTACAATAAAATAAATACTAGGGTTTGTTTTTAATTGATGTTCACGAGCATAACTACGGATAATTTCCATTGAGAAAGGAACCATACCAGCAACAAACATTCCAGTACAAAAAAGAAATAGGGGATAAAAATAAATAATTAAATTATTATCAAAAAAATTAACAGTCATTAATAACGAAAGAAAAATAAAAAGAAAAAAACTATTAATTTGAAGAATAAAGGTATTACTCTTTTTTTTAACTTTAGCCCATAGTGGGGTAAAAAAGAACATTGCAATTGGAATTAATAAGAAGAATCAAATTTTTGTTAAACCAAATTTATCAAAAATTGCAAATGGAATAAATGAAAATAGTGCTCCCATCAAAATTCCTTGAATAATCATTATCACTTTTCAATTTCGTAATTTATTTGTCATTTTTGTTATCACATCCTTTACTTTATGTTATTTATCATATTATTACTTTTTAGTGCGGGGTTTAATAAAAATCTTTTATTTTTTAATTTCCTTGTTTTAAAAAGTTAGAGGACGTTATCACGACTTTTAAATAAATATTTAACCATTAAAGGGACCACTCTTTTTCTATTTATTTTCATTCAGACTTTTTCTAATTATAAATGAATAATCCAAAAAAAGTAAGAATTAATGGAATATTTTTCAAATTATTTAAGTTCTTTCTTTTAATTCGTTGTACAATGATATTATGAGTATTAATTAATGTATAAAAAGGAGGCAAATAGAATGAAAAAATCAATTGATACAATCAAAATGTTGGGAATTGAAGCAATTAATAAAGCAAATTCAGGCCATCCGGGAATTGTTCTTGGTGCTGCGCCAATGGCATATACTTTATTTACAAGACACTTAGTTGTTAACCCCCAAGTGGACAAATGAACAAATCGTGATCGATTTGTTTTAGCAGCAGGACATGGTAGTGCTTTATTATATTCGTTATTGCATTTATCAGGATTTGATCTGAATATTGATGATTTACGAAATTTTCGTCAAGTTGATTCAATTACGCCTGGTCACCCCGAATCACATTTAACTCCAGGAGTTGATGTTACGACAGGTCCTCTTGGACAAGGACTTGCAGCAGCAGTTGGTTTAGCGTTGGCAGAAACTCATTTAGCAGCAAGATACAATACCAAAAAATATCCGCTTTATGATCATTATACTTATGTTTTATGTGGTGATGGTGATTTACAAGAAGGAGTTACACAAGAAGCAATTTCTTTAGCAGGACATTGAAAACTAAATAAATTAATTGTATTGTTTGATTCAAATGATGTGCAATTGGATAATATGGTTAATGTTGCACAAAGTGAAAACATTGCTGATCGCTTTAAAGCAGCAAATTGAAATTATCTTTTTGTCAAAGATGGGAATGATATTGAGGCAATTGATCAAGCTATTATAAAAGCAAAAAAAAGTAATAAACCAACCTTAATTGAAGTAAAAACAATAATTGGTGATGGGGCAACTAAACAAGGAACACCAGCAGTACATGGTGCTCCGTTGGGAAGTGATATTGAGACAGTTCGTAAAATGTTAGAATGAAATTATAAACCATTTGAAGTTCCTAGTGAAGTTTATAAGGATTTTGAAGTCAATGTTAAACAACGGGGAATTAAAAAATATCAACAATGGTTAAAAATGTATCAAGGTCTTTGCAAAGAAAATCCTGCTTTAGCAAAAGAACTTGATGATGCAGTTTATGGGAATTTTAATTTTAATCCACAAGATTTTCGTGATTTAAAACCAATTAAACCACAAGCAACACGGATTAGTAGTGGTGCAATACTTGATCGTCTTTCTAATATTATTCCAGGTTTAATTGGTGGTAGTGCTGATTTAAGTGGTAGTACAAAAGCAAAAGGAGCTGATGGTGTTTATAGTGCTGAAAATCGGTTAGGTCGTAATTTAGCATATGGGGTACGAGAATTTGCAATGGCTGCCATTAATAATGGAATTTGTTTACACCGAGGATTAATTCCTGTTGCAAGTGGTTTCTTTGTTTTTGCTGATTATATGAAGCCAGCTATTCGGTTGAGTTCATTAATGGAAATTCCAGTTATTTATATTTTATCGCATGATTCAATTGCTGTTGGTGAAGATGGTCCAACACATCAGCCAATTGAACAATTAGCCATGTTACGTAGTCAACCAAACTTAAATGTTTTTCGCCCAGCTGATTTTAATGAAACATTAGGAGCTTATCATATGGCTTTACAATCAAAACATACTCCAAGTGTTATTTTAATTACACGTCAAGATTTACCAAAATTAGAACATTCAAATGTTGAGCTGGTTAAAAAAGGAGCTTATCAAGTTTATGGACAAGAAGATAATAATCATGTTGTGTTGTTAGCAACAGGTAGTGAAGTAAGTATGGCAATTGCTGTTGCAAAAAAATTAGAGCATGATAAAAAAATTAAAGTAAAAGTAGTATCAATGCCTTGTTGAGAATTATTTGAGCAACAAGATGCTAAATATAAACAAAGATTGTTAGAACCGTTGGCTTTAATTGCTTCAATTGAATTAGGGACAACCTTTGGCTGAGAACGTTATACTTCAAATAGTGGGTTAAACTTTGGAATTAATACCTTTGGTCAATCAGGGCCATTTCAAGATGTTTTAGAATATTTTAGTTTTAATGTTGAAAAAATTGTTAATGTTATTAATAAAAAAATGCAAGTGTTGTAAAAAAAAAAAAAAAAATAATTGCATTTTTTTATAAAAGGCATCGTGTACGATGAACCCGTAAAAAAGCAACTCTTGTTAAAAGGTTGTTTTTTTATTTGAAATAAAACAACTCCTAAAAGATAAAACTTAATGCAGAGTGGGACGGTTATTTTAAATAACTAAGTGCTTCCATAAGAACATGAGTATTAACTCATTCCCACAATAGTATTTTATATAATAATTTTAATAAAACTGAACAACAAAACTTACATCTTTATTAATTTTATTTTTAAGTTAAATAATTTTAATAAAAATGCATTTTTTGTTGTGATTAAATTTAAAAAAATATAAAAATTTGTTGACAATAAAATTAAACATGGTATATTTAAGTTAAGTATGTGGATTATTTATTCCATAATTTCTTAAAATATAGTAAATACCCCAAAATAATTTATACAGCCATAATTCATTTTTTTTACATTATTAATTACTATCTTATTTACAGTATTAATAACAATATCTTTTCCATACTTAGTTACTAGGGACCGCAAAATAAAATAATGTTTATTTTAAAGAAAAAATCAACTCCTTAATTAAAAATATTAAAAAAATTTACTTTTCAAAACTATAAAAACCAAAAATACAAAATGTATGTGGTTTCTACAATTTTATCAACGTGATTATAATGGATTATGAATTAATAAGCATCAAGCAACATATCTTGAAAAAAATCTAACAAATGAATTTTTGATGCAAGCACAAGATGTTGATTTGCCATTTTATGAGCAAGAAGTTTTTAATTCGTATGAAGAATTATCAAATTTTTGATATGCTGAAACAAGACAAGGATGACAACAAGTTATTAATACTTTTTGCCCAGATTATCAAGCAGAATTAAAAACACTATTAGTAAAATTTTATAATTTTATTAGTAATATTTGATCAAAAGATATTGTTAAAGAATTTGTTAAAATATTAAGAATTAATAATAATGGTGGTCCAGTTGTTGGTTCTACATATCGAGAAGGGTTTAAACAAGCTATTGCTCTTGAACAAAACATTTTGCTTTGTAGTCATAAAGTAAACGTTAACTCTTGACGAAATGGTTGATGAAGTTCTGGTGAAATTTTTAATGTTATTTTTCATGAATTAGGGCATACCGTTGATATTAATTTTAGTCGTCAAGTTAATGTTATTAAAGAAATTAAAGTTTTTTTAGCAAATAAAATTGAAAATGGACAAGACTTAACCCCAGAACAAATTTTAAATTTATTTCATTTAAGTAGCTACTCTTTTAATAATCTTGGTGATTTTGTTTCAGAAGGGTTTGTATATTGGTTTTTAGCAAGTGATGCTCTGAAAATAAAAGCATGGGAATTATGACATGAATTTTTAACATTATATTTACCAAAGTTAATAAAATAAGTTATATTTAATTTTAGATTTTCGCATTATTTTTTAAAATTAAGTATCTTTTAATTAAACATTAATTATATTACAATATACTATAAATTATATTATTAAAATAAATTATTAATATTTAGTGAGGCAGAAAAATGAAGATACATCCCCTTGTAAAAGAAATTTTAATTACTACCGAAGAAATTGATGAAAAATTTTTTGAATTAGGACAACAAATTAGTCATTATTATCTTAATGAATATCCAGCAAAAGATAATACAATTTTATGCTTAGGATTATTAAAAGGATGTATTCCTTTTATGGCAAAATTTATTGCTCATTTAGTTGGTGTTGAATGTGAAACTGAATATATGGTTGTTTCATCTTATTTTGGTGGTGTTAAGAGTAAAGATACTCCCCAAATTTTACTTGATTTACCAATGCCAATAACAAATCGAGATATTTTATTAGTCGAAGATATTATTGATAGTGGTAAAACAATTAAAATGATTAAAGACTATTTATATCTAAAAGGAGCACGTAGTGTGAAAGTTGTTACTTTATTAGATAAAAAAGCTGGTCGTAAAGTCGATTTAGTTGCTGATTGATATGGGTTTGATGTTCCACCTGCTTTTTTTAATTGACTTTGGTTTAGATTATCAAAAACGTTTACGCAATTTGCCATATATTGCGATTGCTGATCAGGAAAAATTAGCAACATGAAAATTAGATATAAAGAAGTAATACACAATTAAATGATTTTAGTTATCATTGGAGGAATAAATGAAAAAAGTAACGACAAGAATGATTACAATTAATAGTATTATTATTGCAATTTTTTTATTGTTTGCGTTAGTTCCATCATTAGGATATATTACTGTTGGCCTAGTTAGTTTAACCTTAATGCATATTTTGTTTTTAATTGGAATGTATGCTTTATATATTACAATGAATTTAAATTTAATTTGAGCGGGTTTAATTTATGGTCTTATTTTTGGTTTATCTTCATTAATTCAAAGACTAATTTCACCAGGTCCAACTAGTTTTATTTTTCTTAATCCATTGTTTTCTGTTGTGCCACGTGTTTTAATGGGACTTTGTGTTGGTATTTTAGCTTATTTTTTAACAAAAACTTCTGTTAAACTTGAAGCAAAAATTTATACTAATCAAATTATAGAATTGACTTGATACCAACGACATTATTTAAAAATTTATAATATTATCATTGCTTTTACTGCAGCTACTTTAAATACTATTTTTGTTTTAGTTTTTATGTATTTTATTGGTCCTTTAATTTATACTAACCCAGATCAACAACGTTTTTTTCACACTTTTACTTGAATTATTTTAGCAACTAATTATTTACCAGAAATGTTGCTAGCTGTTGCTATTTTTCCCCCTGTTGCATAGGCATTAAAAAAACTTTATAATAATAGTTAATATATTGATTGCACATTCAATTTGAATTTCATTATTTAATAGAAAATTATAAAATTAAAAAAGAAAGAAGCGAAAAAACAGTGAAACAATCAACGGGCCTTATTTTTATAAAAGTTATTTTATTTTTGTTATTATCTCCAATTTTATATTTTTTATATTTATTATTGTGACCATTAGCTTATTTTTTTACTCGCTTTCGTTCATCAACTGAATTTACCGCGCAATTGCAAAATAATGATAATGAATGACTAAATATTATTGTAATTATTTTGTTATGAATTTTTTGTTCATTTATTATTGCATTTTTATTTTTATTTTATTCTTTAGCACAATACTTACGTGTTTATCAAACATTGCCTAATGCATTACGTGGTTTATTTGGGTTAGCATGAATCATTTTATTTTTCCATACAGTTTTAAAAAAAAAATCTTAATTATAATGAAGTWAGATAAAATAATGGTATAACAGAGAGGATGAGATGGATGAAAAAGAACATTGCAATTTTAGGAGATTCACTAACTTTTAGTTACTTACCTATGGGAACTGGCAAAATGGCAGATGCAGATAATTGACCAGTAAAATTAGAAAATTTATTAACAAAATATTACCAAACAAGAGAAATTGAAATTCAAACTGATGCTCAGCCAGGACGAACAATTATTAAACCATTAATTGATTTTGGTTTTCCCAAGATAATGGAATGGATAATTTATCAGTTTTATATCAAAAAGCACATCCAATTGATTTGTTTATGATTTTTTAGGAACAAATGATTATTTTGGTTATGATGCTTATGCAAAATTAAAAGAAATTCCAGATTATCCAATTAAAACAAAGATTGTTGATTCATTAGGGGAATTGGTTAATAAAATGGAATCGTTGCATAAAGATAATAAGGAAAAAGTTAATTATCAAGTTTTAGTGGTGTGTCCACCAAAAGTATTAACTTTACATGATGGTGAGTTGTTGACATCATTACCAGATGCTTATCAAAAATATTTTGCAAAGTTAAATATTCCTGTTGTTAATTTACAATTAGCAGCAAATCCATATCCTGAAGATCAAAGTAAATATGATGGTATTCACTATACATCAATGGAAACAATGGCTGTTGCACAAGCTATTTTTGATGTTATTGTTGCAGAAAATTTATTAAACTTAAATTAATTTTAGTAACAAGCAATTGTTAGAAAGGAATCAAACATAAATGATAATTGGTGTTTATGGTTATATTGGAGCAGGAAAAACAAGTGCCTGTGAATACTTACAAAATAAATATCATTTCACTTATTTAAACGCAGATAAAATTGCAAAAGAAATTATGCAAGATCCAACTGTTTTGTGTTTTTTAGAGCAAACTTTTCCGGGGATAATTATTGATGGTGTTCTTAACCGTGATTGTTTACGAACAATTATTTTTACTAATCCTGTTGCTAATAATAAGTTGAATAATTATTTATGGCCAAAAGTTAATCAACAAATTATCACAATTATTAATAATAACCCAAACCAAAATTTTTTAGTTGAAGCAATTGGTTTAAGCACATTAGCGCTTTCTTTTACTGCAAAAATATTTATTACTGCTAGTAAAGAAAACATTATTGCACGAATTAATGCTCGTGATCAACAACAATCAGACCAAACAGAACAGCTTTTAAAAATTCAAGAAACTTTTTTTAAACAGATAAAACCTGATTATAAAATAATTACTAACAAATCACTGCCAGAACTATATCAAAAATTAGATAAAATAATGGAAGAAATATTAGGAGATGATCAATAATGCATCGTTTTGTTGCCAACCAATTAGAAGAAAATTACTTTATTTTAGTTGAAGATGATGTTAAACAAATTAAACAAGTTTTACGGTTAAGAAATCAAACCCAAATTATTTGTATTTATAATGGTGAACATTATTTAACAACATTAGAAGTACAATCACCACAAAAGTACGCATTTAAATTAATTAAAAAATTAGAACAAAATCATGAAAGCCCAATTACAGTACGATTAATTGCAGGACTAATTCGAAATACAAAATGAGACTACTTATTACAAAAAGCAACAGAATTAGGAGTTAATGAAATCATTCCCTTTCAGTTTAGTCGTTGTGTGGTACAATTAAAAGGTGAAAATAATTTTAAAAAGATTGAACGTTGAACAAAAATTTGTAAGGAAGCAACGGAACAATCTTATCGTAATCAAGTACCATTGGTGCATGATGTTGAAAGTGATTTAAAAGTTTTACAAAAATATCAAAGTGATGTTAATCTTGTTTGTTATGAAAAAGTTGTAGAAACATTATCAATAAAACAGTTTTTACAACAAGATTTTAAAACAATTACAATTGTAATTGGCCCTGAAGGTGGATTTACTCCAAATGAAATTGCGGTTTTATCTTCATATCATTATTATCCTGTTTCATTAGGACAACGAATTTTACGGGCCGAAACCGCATCAATTGCACTTTTAGCAATGATTATGTATGAAAAGGAATTATAGGAGAATGCAAAGATGACAAAAGTAGTATCGATTAAAGCACTAGTTAGTGTTGCAAATATAATATTATATACAGCTTTAGTATTAATTTTTTTAATTTTAGGATTACAAAAATGAGACATTTCAGCAGTAACAGGGTACAAAATTGGTTATGTTTTAATTGGCTTTGCTATTATTATTTTTATTATTTATCATTTAGTTCGTATTCATGAGTTAAAAAAGACACCATTTCAATTATTGAGAAAACATATTATTTTTATGCAGTTTTTTTATATCGGTCAATATTTAATTTTTGCAATTAGTTTATTTTTTTTAATTTTAGCTAATACTAAGGTTTTAAATCCAGCCCAAATTTGTATTTTTTGATATGTATCGTTTCCAATGGTCTTTGTTGGAACAATTGCTTGTTCAGTATTAGAATCAATTGTTTGCGTTGAAGAACGAATTTTTATTGTTAAAAAAAATTGACAAGATTCAGAACAATGAGCAAAAGAACAGGAAAAAAATAATGCTGTTTTAACAAATGAGCAACAAACAAAAAAGAGCGGAAATCCTTTCTTTGATGATGATAAAAATAGTAATTAGTTTATAATTAAAAAAAGAGTAATTAATAACGGAAGATAAATCTTGAATGCCTTTTGTAATTGCTGAAGTTAAATTAACTTCAGCAATTACAAAAGGCATTCAAGATTTATCCTCAGTATATTTACCTTGGGATGAAGTTAATATTACGGTTAAATATTTAAATGACACACTTACTTTTAATCAAGTTTATGTGAAAATGGAAGCGAAACCAAATGCAAAATCAGTAAAAGGTTCAGTAATGTGAGGTAATTTAGAAACAAAATCTTATGTTGATCTTCGACCAACTTTAAAAAATTGATTATCATCAACATCCCCAAAATTAACCGTTAAAAATCAAAATGAATTAGACGCTGCGGCTACTAATGTTTTAGGTGGTCCTGTTTTTAAACAAACTAATTCGAATGGCCTTGGCTTAGAAGGAACATATGATGCACAACAAAAACGTTATATAGTTTCAGTTATAAGCGGTAAAAGTAACTTTTTTCAAGCAAGTGAAATTATTTTTAATGTTGATATGAATAACTAATTTACCAACAATTAAAAAAATGAAAGGTACATAGTGAGGTGCTTTTATGTTAAAGATTAGAACCATTGGTACAGGCAATATTGTTAGTGAATTTATTGATGCTTGTTGTGATGTACAAGGAGTTAAAATTACTTCCCTTTATTCACGTAGTTTAGAAAAAGCTAAATTTTTTGCTTCAAAAAATAATTTATTAGTCCATATTGTAGATAATTTTGAAGATATGTTAGATTATATCGATATTATTTATATTGCTTCACCAAATGGTTTACATTATCAACAAGCAAAGTATTTTTTTGCAACAACAGAAGCATGTTTTAGTTGAAAAACCGGCAACTTTTTTTGCGCATGAATTAATTGAATTAAAACAAATAGCAGAAATTAATAATCTTTTTTTGATGGAAGCTTTCAAGCCCTTACATTTACCAGCTTATCAAATTTTGCAAACAAATGTAAATAAAATTAAACCTTTTTTAGCTTGTTTTCATTGTAATCAGTATTCAAGCCGAATGAAAGAAGTCTTATTAGACCAATATAATTCTGTTTTTGATGAAACCTTAGGGAAAGGTTCTTTATATGATATGTTAATTTATCCCGTTGAATTAGCAGTTGCTTTATTTGGACCAGTCAAAGATGTTAAGGCAATGAGTCATAAGTTAAAGAATGGCGTTGATATTAATAATGTTGTTCTTTTACAACATAGTAATAATATTTTAACTAGTATTGTTTGTTCAAAAGCATCGACAGGCATTAGTCCTAGTAAAATTTTAAGTTATGATACAACAATTAATGTTACTAATTTAACAAAATTAGAAGCAATTACAAAATATAATCGTCTTACAAATCAAACAATAGTTTTGCCATTAAGGTCAAAACATAATAATAAAATGTACTATGAATTACAGTGTTTTATTAATATAATAAATACTGAGAACTATTCGGAAATGAAGCGGTTATTAGATTACTCAATTGCGGCGATTCGTATTTTAGAAGCAGTTCAAATTAATCAAGAACAACAGGAAGAATTATTAAATGAAATTAAATAAATATATTGATCATACTTTATTGAAGCCAGATGCAACTATAATAGAGATTAAAAAATTATGTGCTGAAGCAAAAGAATATGATTTTGCATCGGTTTGTATTAATCCAACTTATGTTCAATTATCTCATAATTTATTACAAGATAGTACAGTTAATGTTTGTGCGGTGGTTGGTTTTCCATTAGGTGCAAATGCTACTATAACAAAAGTGACAGAAATTACAACAGCATTAGCTGATGGGGCAACAGAAATTGATATGGTAATGAATATTAGTCAATTTAAATCAAATAATTATGATTTAGTGCGTGGAGATATGGCAGCATGTAAAAAAGCAGATGGACAGCATATTGTAAAAGTAATTTTAGAAACATGCTTATTATCTGAAACAGAAATTATTAAAGCGTGTCAGTTAGCAAAAGCAGCAGACCTTGATTTTGTTAAAACTTCAACAGGTTTTAGTAAAGCAGGTGCAACTATTGCCAATGTTAAACTAATGAAAACAACAGTTGGTAAGGATATGCAAGTTAAGGCAAATGGGGGAGTTCGTACTAAAGCTGATGTTTTAGCAATGATTACAGCAGGGGCAACGCTGATTGGAACAAATGGTGGGGTTAATATTATGGAAAATAAACCACATCGAATAGGTTATTAATTATCATAAAATAACAAAGGAAAATAAAAATTTAGAAGCAACTCTTAGTTCTCATCCATTTGAATTAATTTCGTTAAAAAACGCGGGCAAAGAATATATTTATCAACAAGATAGTACATGAAAAAAATCATGACCAATTTGTTTTCCAATCACAGGAAAGTTAATTAATAATCAATATCAATTAGCAGATAAGACTTATATGATGATGGGACACGGATTTTTTCGTGCAATTACTGCTTGAAAAGTTCTTACTTATACAACATATACATTGGTCGTTGAATATATAGCAACAAAATATTTTTATAATCAGTATCCATTCTTATTTAAATTAGAAATAACATATCAATTAGTAGCAAAAAAATTAGTTAATAAGATTAAAATTATTAATCTTTACCAAAAACCATTACCATATAATTTTGGCTGACATCCAGCCTTTATTTGTAATGATTATTCCAGAAAAGTTATTTTTGATTGTCCACAAGTAATTACGCATATTCCTGGCGGTGCTTTTTTGGGTTCAGAAATGAAAACAGAAACAAACTCACAGTTTTTAATAAATCAATATGATTTTACAACTGGCCAATGCTATGCATTACTAAAACAAACAACAAACAAAGTTTAATTGTTGATTCATCCCGAGAAATTAGTTTAACGACAAAAGGTTATCCAAATGTATTAATTTAAAAATGTCAAAATGATGCAAAATATATTTGTGTTGAACCATGAGATGGTCATCAAGATGACATTAATTATCAAACAATTCCTTTTGACCAAAAACCATGAATTAATAAGTTACAATCACAACAAACAAAAATATATTGTTTAGAAGTAGAATTTAAAAAATAAAAGCTCTTAACAAGTAAGAGGTTTTCATCAAAAAAAATGAATATTATGTAAAAAATACAATAAGTTAGCAGGGGGAGTTGCTTGGTGTCTAAAGAGGATATTAAGCTGTTCCATATAATCTTAGATTCTTATTGTAAGAGGTTTTTCATTCTTATGTATTAGTTTTATAATTTCAGCAGTATTAATTTTGTTAACTAAAGTACTAACCATTTTTTCTTCATTCCTTAGCATCATAAAAATGAATAGGTGCCACATTATTATTTAACAAGTATTTTATAGTTTTGAATAATTTAAGGTTTGTATTATGGTAACATATGGTAAACAAAAACACAGCAGATTTTTGCTTTTCATAAAAAGTTATTTAACAAGTAGTTTAAATAATAATGCTGTGAACACCAAAAATATTATCTCGTAAAAATTTGACAAATGATTTTTTTGTCTGTTTTAGGTAAGTTCTAAACAGAAAGATAACCATTTATTAATTTATACTATACTTTAAAATATGATATATTATAACCAAGAATTAACTATGAAAAATCCATATATTAATGAATCTTAAGGAAAGGAAAAAAGGCCAAAGATGAAAAAAATTTTAGGATTTTTAGGAATTATTAATTTTATCGTTGCTAGTGCACCATTAACAATTGCTGCAAAATTAAATAATATTACAGAAGAATTTGAATTAAAAACACCAATTACTAAAGTAACAGCTTTTTATTGATGAAATTCTGATGAAAATACATTTACTTGAACAAAAACATTACCAATAGAAACAAATTATAAATATTTTAGTATTATAGAGTTTAAAAACCGTCGTCAAAGCTGAGTTGAAGGACACAATAGTTCTAAATATTATCATATTAATTCACCTTTAATAAAAGACAAAACCAATATTTTATTAATAAATAATACTCAATTTGAAACTAAAATAGCAGAAACTTATTATGAGTATGGTTACATTATAGCTGAATCTGAAGTAGCAAATTTAAAGTTAATTTTAAATTTAACATATTCTAATAATACTATTAAAGCAAAATTTACAGCTAAAGCTATTGTAACAAATCCAGATTTTTTTTGCTGAGTTAAAACTCAAGCAACATTTTATTTTAAGATTATAGTTTCTGAAAATCAATTATAAATAAAAAACAATTAACGATTTAAAAAATGTTACAAAATAAAATACAAAGAAAAAACTATAAACTATGTTTATAGTTCATCATCATAATAATTTTTATTATGATAGTTTTTATTAATAGTTATTTCTTGCAATGTTTGGTAAAATTTTGTTTTAATTTATTACAATAATTATATAAATACATACTACCAATTAGGATTCCTAAAATGGCAAAAAAAGCAATGAAGAATCAAAGATATCCGGGAATCCATAAAAAAGGAGTATGGATATTTAAAAAGAAATAAGGATATCATCGATTTTCAATAATTCCTGGTTCATTCCCTGGTCAAGTAAAATGATTACCAGAAAGACGACGTAATTCTCCTCTAATCATTGCATATGCGCAATATCCTAATAGGACAAGTAAATATTTTCAAAAGTTTTTTCTAAAAAATTGTTTTAAGTTAATTTCTTGTTTATTTTCCATAAAAAATAAGATGTAAATAACAAATGCAATCGGATTTGTCATATGGTCAATAACTGTTGTAATCCATCCTATTGGACTGCCTGGTAAAGGTTGTGTTGGCAATAATAAACAATTGTAAATAATAAAAGTAATTGTAATATAACAAGCTGCTGCTAATGCAACTGGGTATGATTGAATTTTATTTTTATTTTCTTGATGATGGCGAATTCCACTAATTAAGAATCAGAATAAGATTCCTAGATTTGATAAGCATGTAAAAGTTGTAAAAAAATCTAATGCGTATAGGGTGTAATCGCCATTATAATGGTTTATAATATTATTTTGATTTAAAATCCCATTAATAAATGCTCATCCTAAAATAACAAGGCCAACAATTCCAAAAAATAGTTTATAAATTTGCTTTCAAGCTAATTTTATTTTTAAAATCATTGATAATTATTTCTCCTTGTTTTTTAGTTTTTGTAGTAATTTAATATCCTGCATTACTACTATAATATTGTAGCATTGATTATTTTAAAAGTGATTTATCAAAGCAGAAAACTTTATGAAAGTAATGTTTTTGTTTAAAAAAGGTATACATTTTTATAAAAATTAGGTAAGATAATATAAACCTAAATTTATACAAGGTTTATTAGAAGAGGTGTAATTATGTCAAAAAAAGAACTAGCAGCGCAAATTGCCGAAAAATTTACTGATGTGTTATCAAAAACACATGCAGAAGAAATTACAAATTTTGTTTTTGATCATATTAAAAAAGCTTTAGTTGCTGGAAAAGAAGTCTCAATTGCAGGATTTGGGAAATTTGCTGTAACCGAAAGAGCAGCAAGAGATGGAAGAAATCCGTCAACAGGAGAAACAATTAAAATTCCAGCTTCTAAATCAGCTAAATTTAAAGCAGGTAAACAATTAAAAACTGATTTAAACAATAATTAACAATTACGAAAGATTTAATTGTTATGTTAAATAGTTTATTTAACAAAGGAAGTATTAATAAGTGGTCTTTTTTGTTAAGTCATTATAAATTAATAAATTTGTCAGAAGAACAGTTAGTATTAATTATGTTGATTATGAACTGTTCTTCTTCTGATAGAAGGTTTATCACGCCATTAGAAATTGCAAATCATTCTAACTTTAGTGAAGCCCAAGCAAAAAAGATGTTAGATCACTTGAAGCAAGCTGGCTTTATTGATATTAAAATGAAAAAAGATGTTTTAGAAATGGATTTATCACCAATTTTTAATAAGATTATTATTGCAATTGAAAACTTAGAATTAAATGTTGAAAAAAAGATTTTATTTGAACAAGTGAATCAAATTTTACATCAACCTTTAAATGAACACGAAAAAGCAACTTTAAATACTTATTTAGAAAATAAAATTTCTGATTTTCAATTAACCTTAATTATTAATAATCATCAAAATGCAAAACTAACTTTTAAAGAATTGCTGAAGTTTATTGATAATTATCTTAAAAATAAACCAAAATCATTAACTAAATATAATTGATTAATTGATTAAGAATTGGTTCAAAATCAAGGAAATTAGGAAAAACTAAAAAAAGCTTATGGCCATTTTCAATAAAATATGAAAGTGGTATTTGTTTTGTTGGCATTAATTTTATTCATTCTGTTAATTTTTGATATGATAAAATAAAATAACGATTATAGGGATGAAAGTAAATAATAATAAAACTAATGTCATGATGATTATGAACTAATGCTAATTGTTGTAATTGATGTGTCTTAATATTGTTTAAATTAAATTTTTGTTGATTGATTTCTTTTGCTTCAAATTCAATATAATGACCTTGATAAAGTCCATAATAATCACATCCAGTTTTTGTTTTAAAATAACTTTTTGTGATTAAATGCTGGTATTTTTCAAGTGGAATAATATTTACTGGCCGTTTAAAAAAAGACTAGTATTATTATCAAAATATTTTTGAATAGTATAATTAAGTAAAAATTCTAAAAACATGCCACGATTATTGGGTAGATACATTTTGTTTCCTCCTTTAATAATTAATTATCAAAAAAGGAACTTTGTTCCTTGTAAATGAGGTGTAAAAAATGAAAACAATTAAATTACGAGCAACGGATATTATTAATAAGGAATTCCAAGTTGATTATCAAGGTTATGATCCAAATGAAGTTGATACATTCTTAGATATGGTTGCGACAGATTATCGCGTTTTTGAAGGAATTACTAATGACTTTAATAAAGAAATTAAGTATTTGCGTCAACAATTAAATGATTTGCAAGATAAAAATGATGTTTTAAGAGCTCAACTTGATGAAACAAAAGCCCAAAAAGCTCGTTTAGAAGAAGAAGGATTTTCAAAAGCGGATTTAATAAAACGGATTCATAACTTAGAAGGAAAAATAAATAACGATTAGATTTATTTAATTAATCTCTAAGATATAGTATAATAGATATGAGTTATAACAGAACTAGTTGCTATTAACTTTTTGTTAATAGAGGAAACTCCACGCTCGCACAATCTGTGATGATTGTAGTGTTTGTGCTAATTTAATTCATAAAATTAGGCATAAGGTTACTTATGACGGCTGAAAAAAATCCTACGTTATTATTAAATAATATGGATTTTTTTCTATAAAAGTGCCACAGAAACGAGTTTTTAAAGAAATTTAAAAAATGGAACGGGTAAACCCCACAAGCGAGAAACCTAAATTTTGGTAAGGGAACTTCTTGTTTTGAAGTAGAAAAAACAAGGGGATCAATTTAATAATTGATAGATAAATAACTAGTATTTTATTTTAAAAAATAAAAACAGAACGTGGGTTATGATGTTGTAACTTTACTAATAAAAATAGATATTAATCTATTTTTATTTTTGTTTAGATAGTTATAATTTATTTTTATAAATAAGAAAGGAAAAAGATAATGAAAAAAAATACTACCGATGTTTTAACAGTACAAAATGATAAGATTTGAACTCGGATTAAAAAATCAGTTTTTCATAAGGAATTATATAATCAAAGATCAATTACGTTTAAAATTGCTGCTTCTGCGATTTTTTTAGCTATGGCTGTTGGATTAAGTTTACTAGAGGTTTTTAGTGTTTCGACTCCTTGAGGGGCAACGTTTGGTTTACGATTTTTTGATACTTTAGTAATTATTTATTCAATTGCAATTGTTGGATTAGGATTTGCTTTATTAGAAGGAATTGCATTACCCTGAATTCATAATTTAATTGATGGGCATCATACTTGACTTGAAATGGCATTCTTTATGATTTTTAATATCTTAGTTGTGTTTGTAACTTGATTTGTTTATTATATTTTATTTAATGCTTGTCATAAAATTACGGTTCCAGAAAATGTCGAAGACCATACTATTCATGAATATCATCATGTTAAAAAAGCACATGATCATCATCATAAAATTGCTAATATTAAATGAGGAAAAAAAATCTTGGCATTTGTTATTATAGTACCAATATGTGCTTTAATTGAAGCAATTTCATTTTTAATTGTTGCAAAAATTTTAGTAAATATGGGTCATACGCATCCTGATGTTGACCATGCGCATGTTCTACACGATAGTTTGAATGTGTTAGTTCCGACAGAGAATATAACAAGTAATCAAATTGATTGATCTAACCAAATTACTGTTGCGCATGCTGGGCATGATCATGACCACGATAATAGTGGTATGGCATCTATTTTTGAGTCATGACAACATACTTTAATTTTTATCGGAATTTTCTTTGGAATTTTTACTGCTAAGTATATTGTAAATGCGACTTTATTTTTGTTACTAGAGCAACGGACAAGACAATTAGTTGATCGATATGGAATATATGTATAAAAAACTTTTTTAAAATTTTAAAAAAGTTTTATTTTTTTTTTTTTTGATATAATACATTAATAAGAGAGCAAATAATTAGGCTCGCATTTTTTAAGAAATGAGGTGAGGTTATGGGGAAAATTAAAGAATTAATTGATATTAATAAAATTGAAAAGAATTTAGATTACAATGAATTACATGAAAAAAATCAAGCTCGTAAGCAAGAAACGCCATTAGAAATGATGAAAAGAATCAAGGCACCTCGAATTGGTTTTTTTAAGTTAGTTGCAATTTATTACCGTCGTTATTTATTACGTTCGTTTACAATTTTATGAGCGTTAGTATTAAGTTCGACTTCAATTGTCATAATGACTTTTTTAATTAACCAATTAATGAGTGAAATTTTATATGAATTTGGTGATGATCCAACTTCAGTAACAACAGGATTACGATGATATATATGATTAATTATCATTGGTGTGGACTTATTAATTGCCGTAATTACAACAAATATTCGTGAACGAGTAGGTGGCATGCTAGGGCGGAATATTGAAATCGATGTCCGTAATGCGGTATTAAATAACTTAGTTAATTTAAACATAGGTTATTATTCTGATAAAAAAATTGGAGAAACAATGACTAAATTAATTAATGATACACAAGTTATTGGGGATGAATCACAGTTAACCCCAGCTAACTTAATTAGTATTCCAATTATATTTATTGGTAGTGCAGTTTCATTATTAAATATTGATTGAAAATTAGCATTGATTTGTTTAGGCTCAACATCATTATTTATGGTTGCTGTTGCAGTAACTTTCCGTTCACAAGCATTAGAAACAGAAAATGTTCGTGCAAAAATTACAGATGTTAATGGAGATGTGACCGATCGAATTGCATCAATCGCCCTAATTAAAGCAACCGGAACAGAAGAATATGAACGTGTTCGTTTTGAACAAATTCACAAAGAATATTACCGTGTTAATCGTCGTTTAAATCGTATTCAAGCATGAATGACAACAATTATTATTTTATGTGCATTAAGTTTAACAGTGATTGTTGTCTTAGCAAGTATCATTTTATATGGTAATAAAGGCGCAGAACATACTAATCGTATTATGAAAATTTTACCAGCCTTTATTACAGGTGTTAATACTTTGGCATTTCCAATTTGAACATTAACTGGATTAGTTCCAGGATTAGCACGTGCAACAACTTCAACAAAACGAATTATTCAATTAATTCGTGTTGATACAACAATTGAACCAAACCGTAATGCTCCAGAGGTAAAAGAAGTTAAAGGAGATATTATTTTAAAAGATATTGTTTTTGAATATCCTGAAAAACCAGGTGTTATTATTTTTCCTAAAACAACAGTGACTTTTGAAAAAGGAAAAAGTTATGCCTTTGTTGGAGAAACTGGAAGTGGTAAATCAACAATTTCAAAATTATTATTACGTTTCTATGATCCAACTAGTGGGGAAGTTATTGTTAATAACACTAATTTAAAAAAATTAAACTTAGCAAGTTATTTAACACATGTTGGTTATGTTGAGCAAGAACCAAAAATTTTATTTGGGGATGTTATTTATAATGTAAAATATGGAATGTTTAATGCAACAGATGAAGAAGTAGTTGAAGCTTGTAAAAAAGCGAACTTACATGATTTAGTAATGGGTTGAAAAGATGGTTATAATACTATTTTAGGAGAACGAGGGTTTATGCTATCAGGTGGTCAAAAACAACGGCTAGTTATTGCCCGAATGATTTTAAAAAATCCACAAGTTTTAATTTTAGATGAAGCAACAAGTGCTTTAGATAATATTGTGGAAAAAGAAATTCAAGCTGAATTAGAAAAAATTATGGTTGGTAAAACAACGATTTCAATTGCGCACAGATTAAGTACAATTAAAAATGTTGATCAAATTTTTGTCTTAGGAAAAGGGCAAGGAATTATTCAAAATGGTAAGTACGATGAGTTAATTGCGATTGATGGTCCATTCCGTGACCTTCATCGTGCTGGTAACCAGGGCAAATAAAAAAGTGTTTATTGAATTAGTCAAGAAAAGTAGACTAATAAAAAATGACTAAAGGTTTAGGTTCTTGTATTCAACAGGACTTAGACCTTTTAATTTTGATTGTGGTCTAAAATTATTATAAAAATAAATATACTTAGGTAAATTACTTATAATTCATTTTGTAGTTCTCTTTTTTCTTGAAATTTGATTTAAAAATTCACTTTTCATTGTACCAAATCATGATTCAGTATGGGCATTATCATATGGATTACTATCTATATACTATATGAGCTTTTAAAGAAAAATTATAGATTTTATTAATTATTAAAGTTAACATTTTATAACCATAAATTTTATTAAATTTCAAAAATGATATTTTAATTAATTTAGCTAATTTTGAATCTCACTTATTAAATTTTTGCATACCATTGTTAAATCACTTATAAATATCCTGATTTAGAAATATTTAAAATATGAGTTAAATATTTAATCGTGTATTTTTTCTTCAAGGACCAAACCGCTCAAAATTTCATTTTCTTGGATTTGGTTAAATACTTTTTTATATCTTGTATCATTTCTATATATTTAATTAGTTCCTCTTTACTCATACTATTAAAATCAATAGTTTTATGTCGCCCTAGTCTGTGAATTTCCTTTGACTGAGGACCCTTTCCAGGAATTAAATTATCTTCATTTGTGATTTTAATTCATCTGCTTAAAGTTTTTTTGCAATAGTAAATTTTTTATTGTATTCATATACCCATTTTTATGATAATATCTAATAATTTTTTTTTCTTCTTTTGTGTATCATTTTCCCATAATAAAAGAACATCTCCTAATAAAATATTACACTCTTTTTAAGAGTTTACTTTATTATAGATGTTCAATTTTAACACTTTTTTATTTGCAAATAATAAATTTAACTTATATTTTTAGGATGAGAATTGAGTTATTCTAATGTTTATGGAAATTTATTGTATAATTTATCTATACATTAATTAGGAAGGATAATATTGTAAGGGTAAAAAATTGCTTTTACATTAAATTGATGGGATGATGAAAATGAAATTTAGAGAATAAAAACATACCTTACGGGATGGCATTGAATTACATATGTATGAATGAAAACCTGATGATGATAAAAATATTAAGGGAATAGTTCAACTAGTTCATGGTAGTGTAGAACATGCTTTTCATTATGATGATTTTGCCAAATTTTTAGTAGCAAACAATTATGTTGTAATTGCAGACGATCATCGCGGACATGGGAAAACAGCGCTGTCTTCAGAGGATCTTGGATTTTTTGTTGAAGAAGAAGGTTGAGAAAAAATTATTGATAACTTATATGAAGTAACAACTTATATTAAAAAAAGTTATCCGAACCAACCAATTGTAATGTTTGGTCATTCAATGGGGTCTTTTATGGTACGTCATTATGCAATAAAATATGGCACAAATATTGCAGCATTAGTTATTTGTGAAACAGCTCATTACTCAAAACGATTATTAAAATTTTCAGTTAAAATGGCTAAAATTGGGCAAAAAATGAAAGGACCAAAATCAAAGGATAATTTTATTTATAAATTTTCTTATGCACCATTAAATTCTCGCTATAAAAAAGAAGGTAATTTAGGAACTGAGTGATTATCAACAGATAAAACAGTTCAAGAAGCTTTTGCAAATGACCCGTTAACAGGACAAGTTTTTCAACAAGTGCTTTTAAAGATATGTTTACAGGATTGTTGTTTATTACAAATAAGAAAAATATTAAAAATACACCAGATAACTTGCCATTACGATTTATTGCGGGTGCTGATGATCCGGTTGGAAAATATGGGAAGATGGTTATGAAAACTGTTGATTTATATAAAAAGGCAGGAAAAAAAGTTAAAGTTAAATTATATCCAAATGCTCGTCATGAGATTTTGAATGAACCAATTAAAAAAGAGATTTATCAAGATATTTTAAATTTTTATAATAATAGTCTTTTTGTTTAAATAACAGCAACTTATTTTTTTAAAAACAAGAGTTAGTATCTTGTTTTTTCTATCTTTTTGCTTTAATATAATTAATAAGCAATATCGGATTATATTGAAATTTGTGAGGAGAGAAAAATGAATTTATTACACGAATGATCAAATTTTAAGATCGTAAATTCAACTTCATTTTTCTTTAATCCGTTATTAGAACGTATTGCAATAATTTTTCTTACTAATTTTGTTTTATGCTATCTTGTTTTAAAGATTGTAAAATATTTTTTTGCTATTCACACTAGAAAGAATGAAACAAAATTTTTAGCAACAAGATATTTCTTTATGGCGACTTTTGCTGTTAGTGAGTTTATTGTGCTTTTAATTTTACAAATTATTCTTTTACAAATTTATGCAAGTAAAACAGATACTAGTATTTATCTTAGTACTGTTTTAGTTTTACAATTTTTTATTACAATTATTATTTTAATAAACAAACAATTTTTAAACTATATTTTAAAATTAGTTATGTCAGTTTTGTTTTCATTGTTGTTTTCATTTTTAATAACAAAACAATTATGAAACTGAATTTATTATGTTAATAATAATCATATTTTAGTATTATGGTTAATAAAAAATATTTCAATTATTTTTATTATCACATTTATTTATTTATTTGATTTAAAAACAACATTTTTACATGATTTTGCTTTCCGAATTTTAACTTTTTTAATTTTAATTAATAATTTTGAAAATGGGTCTGCCGATTTAAAAATTTTAGATCGTTCATTGTTTTTTAAAATTATTTTAAAAATAATTAAAGTTTTATGTTTATTAGATTTATTTTTTTTAATAAAAACTGTTAAAAAAACAATGAAAAATTTATGACAAATTAATGATGATAATTCAATTGATCTTGTTGCACTTTTATTATTGTTAAATAATATTCGTTTTTTTAATATTAGTGAAAAAAATGCTTTAGAAAATTTACCAAATAAATTCTTAAGAAATGAAATTAATGGTTGAAGAAGGATTCTTCAAGAATAAAATAAGAATTAATTTATTTCACTAACTCAATAATTTAAAATTATTTATTAATTAAAAAGAAAAGAGGGAATAATAATGCGAAAGTTACTTAATATTTTAGCAGCGGCAACTTTAGCAGCAACACCAGCTCTTACTGCTAGTTGTAAAACTAAAGCAAAATCAGCGGAAGATAAATATAAAGATTCATCAGTTGAAAATTTACCTAATGGTCCATTAAAATCAAAAATTTTACAAACAACTTTATTTACAAAAGCAACAATTGCAAATCGACATGAAAACTTAAATACATATACACCTTCAATGTTACAAATGTTAATGAGCCTACCTGATTCATATAAAGATAAAGATGGTAATATTGTTGATATTGATTATTATCGTGGCAAATATTTAAATAAAAACAATGGGATGCCATTAACAACTTTATCATCAAATTATGATTATATGAATTTATTGGATAATGAATTATATAATACGGAAAAACAAACTAAGAAAAAAATTTCTGACTATTCTTATAAAGATCCTTTACCATCAATTCCTAATTTAGCAAAAAATAGTAATATGTTAAACTATTGATATGATGGAGGACCATTGTCAAATTATTCAATTGTAAAGGAAATTTTGCCAACTAAGTGTGATGATAAAAGAATTAATCAAAACATTGTTGATGCATGTAATAAAGCAATATTTGAGATGCCACGAACAACATATTTTTATAATTTTAATATGGATTATAATCCAATGGCGACAAAAGATATTAAATTTGATACTGACACAAATCAAAACTTCATTATTAATAATCAAAAATTTGCGGCGGGAGGACCATTTAAAACAGCACAAAAATCAGAAGAACAAGATAAATTAGCGATAATTTTACAGTTAATTTCAATGGCTGATATGTTTACAGACCGTTCACAATCAAAAGCATATATTAATCAGTTGAATAAATTTTTAGCATTATCAGGAGATAGTGATGGAACTTTTATGGGAAGTATTTTAGGAGCTATTTATTATCAGATTTTTGCTTCTTCTAAATTACCAAATGATCCAACGAAAAAAAATTCAAATTATACTTTTGCAAAATTTGGAGTGACAAAGGCGTTGCAACTTTTACGGAAAGATAGTACCGAAAGACAAGCAATTAAGCAGAAAATTGATGTTTTTTTTGATGCGCAATCACAAGTCTTTAGTGATTTATTGGCAGTAAGACCAATGCAACCGGGATTGGACTTAAATAAACCAGAAGGTCAATATAAAAATCGTGATGCAATGTGAAATGGTAAAACACCAAACTTACGATTAGTTGACTTATTGTTTAAAAAAGATGCTTCAACAAAATCGTTAGCTGAATTATTTACTGATTTTGGTGAATATCTTGATGATTTATATACTAAAGCAGATGTTGAACGCCAAGAAGAAGCAAATAATTCAATTAGTAGTTTTTTAAAACTTGCTGCTAATGTAGTTACTCCTGGGTTTAAAGTAGTATTACAGTCAATGTCAAAAATGATGTTATCAAAATCAGAAGGTGGTTTAGGAACTTTAAGTGTTAATGATATTAATCGTTTTGTTGTTACCTTATCAAAAGGAATTTTGCAAAGTGCCAATGCATTAACAGAAGTTAGTAAGTTACCATGATCAGAAGCAACTGACCAAGAACAAAATCAAACAAAAATTACACAATTATTAACAGGTAGTGATGATCCATCTACACCAGCAAAAGATTCATTTATGGATTTAGCATTCACATGATTTAATGATAGTACGCAACCAGTAAGAGCATTATTAAACAAATTATATTTTGATCCAGATTCAGAAACACGGAAAGATTTATTAGCAATTAATAATGCTTTATATGAATATTCAAATAATTTATTATTAGGAGCAAATTGAAATATTAGCAATGGTCAATTAGAAGAAAATAAATTATCTTATGACATTGAATATAAAGGTACAGGTGATGCTGATGTTGCTGCTAATTTAGATTTACATCAAAACTGATATATTCCAAAATCAGAAATTAAGACTTATCAAGATTTAAATGCAGTTTATTTAAATGCATTAGGTAATCGGGATTTGGATTGATTTATGAAATATGATGGTCTAGGAAATAATTATCAAAAAGTGCACTATAAATATAAAGTAACTTGAATGAACATTAATCCTGGTGATGATAGTCATCAATATTGAGTAATTTCTAATATTCAATGATTTGCAAAAGATAGTAGCGGGCAATGAAAACGTTATTATGATGCAATTGAAAATGATTAAAATGAGAATATAAGGGCTAAACATGAAAAAAACATTGTTAATGAAGCAAGGAATTTTAGGAATAATTAGAGCAAAAGGGCAATTTATTTCATTGCTCCTTTTGATTTTCATTTGTTCAATTATTACTTCTTGTCTATTTACAACGGTCACTAGTTTACAATCAGCAAATCGACAAATGGGTTATGGTAGCTTTGATTATGATTATTCATTTCATTATTCAGCGATGGATTTTGAAAATTCAAATATGCAAACAATTACTCCGAGTTTTGCTTTTGATACAGAATATGTTTTAGTAGAAAACAATGATAATAAATTGACATATCCAAAAATTACAATTGGTGCAGCAGCAACAGATGTTTTTACTGCATTATCACCATCTGATATTAATTTTGAATTAAATAATGGTACAATTACTAATTTAACATTAAATTTAACATTACGAACAACTGCTCCAAATTATCAAAACTCATTAATAGCAAAATTACGAGCAATGGATTATAATGCTTTAGCTGACCAATATTTTAAACTATTTTATACAACGCAAATATATAAAAACTTTTTAGGAATTGTTACTGACTATATTAATACTAGTTTTTTTAAAAAACAGACTAATGCAACGATTGAAGAAATTAAAGCAAAAATTGCTAATTTTATTAATGGTAAAGCAGATGCCAACCAGCAAGCAATTGAACGCTGAGATTGAAATTTAAAAACAGTTGATAATGATTTTACTAAATTTAATATTCCGGATATTAGTTTAACATTGGGGAAACAAGACAATAAAACAGTGGTAACAAATATTTCACAAAATACTTTATTTGAAGAAGGACTTCGAGGTAGTTTTGGGGTTGCTACTCGTTTTAATGTAACTGATGCAAGTGGAAACAAGGAAACACGAATTCAATATTTAGCACAATCACTATGGCAATATATTGATAAACAAAATCAAACTGGAATTAATGAAGCACGAATGGTTATTGGTAATTTATTCAATAAAGTTCCTTTTTTTGGTAATTATAGTGAACGAAGTTCTTTTCTTAATTTTGTTCAAACTTATTACACAATGTTAGGAGTTGTTAGCAATTTTGATGTTGCAATGCGACAAGAAGTTACAACTTGGGATATTACTAATAATTTAAAATATAAAGTAATTGGATGGCATGATTTATTAAAAGAAAAACAATTAAATCTTTTTGATAAGGTTAATGAGTGGGCAGGACCATCATTGAATGAATCAACAATTAGTAATTATTATGCTTTTGTTAGCCCTAATTATCTAAAAGCACATCATAAAAATTTGCATGATAACATCCAAATTGGTGAACGAACATTTACAATTGGAGCAACTGGTGGTGATACCTTAAATATTTATCCAACTATTTATGAAACTGATTTTATTTCTGATTTTAAAACGGATGTTCTTATTTATCTATCGTCTTATGGAATGTCTTTATTAGCAGAAGATAATAATAAAGGTTTAATTAGTTTAAAGGATAATTCACGAGTATTTTTAAAAAGTTTAACAAATAACCCAGTCGCAAATTTAGCAATTTTTAAAAAATATTATGCAAATAATCCCAATCAATTAGATTTTTATACTCAAATGTTAACCAAAAGTTCAAAGGCCCATGGAAATGATCCTTCAATTGGTGTTTTTGAGTCAAAAGAAGCAACAAGTTCATTAACACGGCGCTATGATTTACTAGCAAAAACAATTAATGTTTATATTTATATTGGTTTATTCTTCATTATTATTTTTGCCATAACACTATTTGCTGTTTCATATATTATTATTAAAGAAATGATTAAACGTGAGTCACCACAAATTGGAATGTTAAAAGCTGCTGGTTATTATCTACGTGAAATTGTTCTCTCATATTGAAGTATTTTAATGGTTAGTATTTTAATTGCTGTACCAACCGGTTGATTAGTTGGAATTACCGTCCAATTATTTGTAGTGAAATTATTTAATATGTTTTTTATAATAAATTGAAGTTTTACTTGAAACTGAATGATTTTGCTTTTCTTAATTGGATTCTTCGTTATTTTCTTATCATTTATTACTTTTATTACTTGTTATTTTTCGATTAATAAAACAGAAGTTTTAAGTTTAATTCATCCAATGCGTGAGTTAAAAGTTGATAATAGTTTAGCCCACACTGTCCGTAGTTTTCATTTTAAAACCTTTGTTGGACGTTTCCGGATGGTTGTTTTATCAACGTCATTAAAACAAGCATTTACTTATTTAGGAATTTTTGGCTTAGTTACATTTACTTTGACTGTCTCATTATTAGCGCCAGTCTATGCAAAAAATTTTAATACAAATTATTATAAAAACATTAAATATGGTAGTGAAGTTAAATATAGTAATGTCATAAGTAATAATCCATTTTCTTATTATAAAACTTATGCATGAAATGGAATTGATAATGTACCTAAGACAGCTGATCCGATTGAACAAGATTTATATCCAATTGGTGGTATGACGCCATTAGCAAATTACTATAGTATTGATGGGGGAGCAACAATTAAACCATTAAAAGCGGTAAAACAAGAAGCAACTGTAGCTGGCATCTTAAAAGATATGTTATCTTATAATTTTGTTACTTTATCAGGAACTAATTTATCATTGGGAATTTTTAATTATTTAAATAACTTAGTAAAAAATTCTCCGACTGGTGATAGTGTTCGAGCTTTAGTATCAGAAATTTTATGTACCGTATTACCAAAAGCATTGGGAATTGGAGCAATTCCATATCCACCATTTACTGACCAGGAAGATTATCCTTCATTATGAAGAACATGTTTTAGTAAAGCAACAAATGGTATTATCCCAGCTGCAGTTAAAGAAGATTGAAATAAAAATCCTGATCGAGCAAATCATTTTGCATTGGGATTTGAAACAATGAGTTATAATCCAGTAACTGATGATGTTTTTACTAGTTTTGATGGGAAGTATAATGATAATCAATTTCCTGTTTATGGAATTAATCCAAATACAAAAATGCTAAAATTATCATCCACTGAGCGTACTATTTTAGCAAATAATGATAGCAAAGTAATTAACGCAATTGCTAATGTTACCGCATTACATCAATTAAATCTTAATGTTGGGCAAGAAATTGAATTAACACCTAAAGTAACAACATTACAATACAATACTGGTCAGAATGAATGAACAGAATTTACTAACAATAATACAGATTTAAAATATCAAAACTGAAAATATAATTTAAATGGTAATTCTGCTGGATGAGATCTAAATAATTATCAAAGTTTGTATTCATTAGATAAAAGTTATTTTACTTATAATACAAGTTCACAAACGAAATATTATGTTACTGCTGATCGAAAGAGTGAATATCATAATTTAAATAATGTTGAATTATGAATTCCAAGGAATTCGGCGATGGAAGCAATTTGAAGTAAAAAAACAATTACATTGAGTAATGGTGTCCAACGGACTTTATTAAAAGAATCAACAGTTGGAAAAAATAAAATTATTCGAAAAGAACAAATTGATGATAAAGAATACTGAGTTATTAAACCATATGATTTTAGTTTTGGTGGAGCATATAGTGGTGATTTTGTTGATAGAATTCCAACAACATGATATCAAGCTGCTGTTGATAACAACTTTATTAAAGTTGCGCCATCTTTAACCCAAAAACCAGTTAAAGTTAAAATTGCTAAAAGTGTTGCAACTTATGATACACCACGCCTTTTTATTAGTATCAATAATGCTAATCAAATTAGTTCATTTCCAACAAATAACATTGATGGTAACTTAAATATAATGCAATGATACAATGGAAAATATACAACAGAATTCCAACCATCTGATCAAATTAATCGTTATGCGTTATCATCAACAAATGGTGATTTATCATTAAATAATTTTACGACTTCTTATAGTTCATCTGTTTTAACAGCTGATTATGTTGGGATTAAAGCCAAAATTATGAGTCGGGTTATTATCGTTGCTTTATCAGTTGCTTTAATTTTTATTGTTATTATCATTATGGTTTCAGTTATTACAATATATTTTGCAATTGACCTCTTTATTAAAAAATTTATTAAAATTATTGCAACAATGAAAGTACAAGGTTATAGTCGCTGAGAAATTAATAATTTAACTTTAGGAATTTTTATTGCCTTTGCCGTTGTTGGTTGATTACTTGGATATTTTATCACTTGAGGTTTGGCATGAACAATTACTCAAAGAATTTTAATGTTCTTTAATTTCTATGTTCCAATTGAAACGGGACTAATTACATTACCAATTATCTTGGGAGGAATTATTATTTTATATGTTATCTCATACTTTATTTCAATGAAAAAAATTAATCAATTAAATATTCAGGAAATTGTTATGATGGAAAGTTAACATTATTTAAAAAAACTATGGTTTTAAACCATAGTTTTATTTTAATCCATTAATAGGTTTTAAAAACAGTAAAAATAGCGTATAGTTAATAGAAAGAACTTATTTTAAATAAGATGTTTTCTTTTTAACGAGGGTTTGAAATGTTTAATTTTATAACAAAACAAAAGTGAATAATTAATGGTAGTTTATTAGGAATGACTTTATTAGCTTTAATTGGTTTATTATGTTATTTTTTAAAATTGTTAATTCCTGCAATTGTTTTATTATCAATTGCTGGTCTGGACTTTTTTGTGATAATGATTATGTGACTTGTTATGGAGCAACATAATAAGAAAAAAATAAGGAGTTGATGTAATATGACTGAAAATGAAATTATTCGTAAAATTAAAGAGATTAGTATATATACTGATCACCGCTTTTCTTTTATTGCAAAATATATTTTACAAAATTTAATGATTGTTCCTGAAATTACTATTAAGGAAATGGCTGAATGTACTTATACATCAATTGCTACTATTAATCGTTTTACTAAATATTTAAATTTAGACGGATATAAAGAATTAATTCATATTATTAAATATTTTAACCATAACCTTGCTGGTGAAGAAAGTATTATGGTTGGTGAAACTAATAATAGTTTAATGTTCAATACATATAATAATATTATTCGTAGTTTACATGATACATTTCGGTTAACATTAAATCAGAAGGGTATTATTGATAATGTTATTAATTAAACATTTTAAAGCAGCACGTCGGATTGTTGCTTTTGCAATTGGAGGAACTTATAATGTTGCGAAGGATTTTCAAAAAAAATTATTACGAATTGGGTTTAATATTCTTGCAATTAATGATTTTCATAACGGGGTATTTTTTATCACAACAATTAAATGAAGGTGATTTAGTCTTTTTTGTTTCGTATTCAGGTGAAACATTAGATTTAATTAAATTAGCAAAAATTTGTCATCAAAATCATACTCCTATTGCAATTGTTTGTCGACAATCAAATAATACTTTATCTAATCTAGCAGATTATGAAATTAAAATTAGTAGTAATGAATCAATTGAACGTTTAATTTTAACAACTAGTCGCTTTGCATTATTATTTGAGTTAGATATAATTTATTTTTCTTTGTTAGCAACTAATTTAGAGTATTATCGCGTTATGTTAGAAAAAACATTAGTACCAAAATTTTAAAATTTCCAAATTTTGAGATGAAATTACAGATTAAATATTTTACCTTGTAATTATTGCACTTTCTTTTATCATATACATAGGTAGCAAAAAATAGATATATGTTTATTGAAAGTGAGGAAAATGAAATGGCAAAAGATCCGAAACAGACAGCAAAAGATATTGTTGAAATTGTCAAAGCGGATAATGTTGTATCATATATCAATTGTTTAACGAGACTGCGTCTTAATTTAAAACCAACAGCAGAGATAGATTTGGAAAAATTAAAAGCAACACCAAATGTAATGGGTGTTTTAAGACCATCACCAACAGAATTACAAATTGTGTTGGGACCAGGCTTTGTTGCAAATGTCACACAAGCTTTTGGAAAATTAGTTAATGTTGATAAAACTGCGTATAATGAAAATGGTGGTACGGATGAATTTGTTAGTGCTGCACAAGCAGCCCAAGCTGTAAAAGGCGAAATGAAAGGAAAACAAAATAGAGTACATTTTTTTTACTAAATTCTCAAAAATCTTTTTCCCAATGATTATTGGTTTCATTGGGGCGGGGATTTTATCCGGGATTGCTGGGATTATGCAATCTGCATATGGTGGAACAATAAACACTAGTCATGCTCCAGCAGCTGCCGTATCTTGATTTAAGGCATTAAATTTAATTCTAGAAATTTGAAAAAATGCTTTTATAATTATTGTTGGATGACGAACTTGTGAAGTTTGAGGAGGCAGTGGTGTCTTAGGGGCAATGACTGCAGCAATTTATTCTCCAGTTTTTGTAAGCAGTGTAATTCCAATGCTAGTTGTTGGTAATGCTAATCATGTTAATTATTTAGGGATTAATATTACTAATCCACTAACAAATTTTTTAACAGTTGGTTTTCGTCCAACATTAGATGCAAGTGGTAAATTAGTATTTGGATAGGCATTGTGTAATCGAAGTGCAACAAATCAACTTTGAAAGGAGTTGATTTTTTATTGAAAAGAAACATTATTTTATTTTGCGGTCCCTAGTAACTAAATATGGAAAAGATATTGTTATTAATACTGTAAATAAGATAGTAATTAATAATGTAAAAGAAAATGAATAAATTATCCGCGTAATTTATTAGCGGTAATTTATTCAATATAGTTTATTTTGAGCGTAGCGAACACGCGAAGCGTGCCGCAATATTTTTAGAGAGGAGATGTAATATGCCAACTTGATTAACGACAATATTTAGTGTTGTTATTGTATTAACAATTTTTCTTTATTTTGGTTTATCAATTTATCAAAAAATTAAACAAATTCGAGGAAAGAAAAAAAGAAAAAAAGAAATTGAAAGAAAGGAGAGTAATAAATAATGTTAGGTATGTATTTAACAACAGCGTTTAATTTTTTAACAGCACCTACACCTAAAACTATGACTGAGGGTATGACTGGTATTTGAACTGGTTTGACTAGTGCATTATGAAAAGTTAAAGAAGGTATAACAAATATTTTACCTGAGATAATGGTTTTCTTAGGTGAAGCGTGAATTATATTAATTCCATTTGCTATATTTTGTATTATTAAAATCTTAAACTTTTTCCGTGTTATGGTTAAAGGATTTTAGTATTTATATTTAAAGAAGAAAATGAAGCACTTAATAGTAAAATACGAACACTTAAAAAGAATTTGGAGGAATTATAAAATGAAAACATTACAAGATTTAATTAAAGATTTAACAGATATTATTGTTGAAGAACAAAAAATAAATGATTATTTAGAAAATGAACCATTAGATTTAGAAGATACTGATTTATCTTGTGCTAAATTAAAAGATGCTGATTTATCTTGTGCTGATTTACGTTGGCCTAATTTAACAGATATTAAAATCACAAAAGAACAATTAGACAAATTAACTGTTATTGAGGAAAAAAAAATGAATATAACAGAATCAATTAAATTTGACAAACTACAAGAAGAAAATGAAGCACTTAAAGAATAATGTATTTTAACTGTGGCACAATAGTTTTTATATGTGATTTAATTAAATAATTTTATTGTTTATTTTTACACTATACACTGTTTACAAATTTATTTTTTAATAAACTTTATTATTATCTTTAATATTGGGATAATTTTAAGGTTGATAAATCTATATTGTTTATTATTCATAATATTGAGTCTATTATGAATAATAAACAATATAGATTTATCAACCTTAAAATTATCCCAATATTAAAGATAATAATAAAGTTTATTAAAAAATATTCAAATTCCTAACATAATTAATCACACTCCTTAAAATTTGTAATAAACATTGTTATATTTAATGTTTATCTATTGTTTATTTATTGTTTAATAAACATTGTTATATTTAATGTTTATCTATTGTTTATTTAATGTTTATATATTGTTTATCTATAGTTTATTTATTGTTTAAT
>NZ_PUUH01000292.1:0-7195 GCF_002968355.1 Spiroplasma sp. ChiS
TGTGAATAACCATATTCTTGTAAAGTTATATTTTTTAATGAACCAAAACCAATATCACAACTATTAACACCACCAGATAAATTAATATCTCTATTAGGAAAAAAATTTTCTATATTTGGTTGTCCACATTCAACTTGTAAATTATTAAGATTATTAAATTGAATTGATGAATAAGCATTTAATAATTGTTCTCAAGTAGTAATTGTCGGATTAATTTGTTTTAAATCAACTTCTAATTCATAATATACACTATTATAATTATTATTAAATAAATTTACAAAAACATAACTATAGTTATAAGTAAAAATTAAAGATTTAGTACTAGTACATTGTGCTGGTGCGGTAATGTTAGCTTTTAATGGTTCAATTGTATTAGCATCTAATATATTTACAGTATATGGTTTATATGTAAATGGATCTGGTGGTAATACTGCTTGGGGGTAAAAAATGTTGTTTCTTCAAGTAAATCATAATCTAATGCACTTGTTTTAATAACACTATTTCATGCTTGAACATTACCATTTGGTTTAATAAATTTTGCCATTGTTTGTCATTCACCTTGAAAATTTTGAAATGCAGTAATATTATCATTTAAAGTAAATGGATTTTCTGAATATGTTGTAATCTTAAAATTAGTTTTACCAATAGTTTGTAAATTAATTAAATCAATTACATAACTTTCTAATGTTCCATCTTTTGTTGGATTAAAATCTAATTTATTATCTAAATTAGTTAATTTAGTATCTTTATCTAATGCTTGAAAATCTTGCGATAATATTACAATTTCATCAGTACCACCATTAACATTAATTCTATTTTGTCCTAAATCAATAGTAGAATAAACTTTTGTACCTAAATCTTGACCAGTTGCAGAATAATAATGTGTTTTGATTTTATCAGTTAATTTAAGCATACAACCAAATGTTAATGAATTACTTCCAATTAAACCACCAACTTGGTCTTCTGTTTCATTACGAAACATATCATAAGGAATATTACCTTTTCCAGCACTATTATCTTTTCATAAACTATTTTGAATAATTTCATAACTTAAATAATCAATAAAAGCATTTAATTGTGCTATTTTTGGTATTAATTGCGTATTTTTTTGAYTCATTAATTTAACTGGTAAACCTAAATCAAAAAATGAAATTATTTTACCAACAATAGGTAAATTATTAAGACTAAATTTAGTAAATTCATTAACATCTCAAGGTAATAATGAAATTGATGAATGTGTATAAMGATTAGCATTTAATATATCATGAAATGATGAAGATTTTAATTGTGAATAATCAAATGATGCAACACCAAAAGGGGCTTTTTTATATTCTGGGTCTTGATAAATAAATTTACGTATTTGTTTAGTATCATAAGCACCTTTAGGTTTAAATTGTAATCCACTATCTCAAAAAGGTGTTTTATTAGTATTTGTTGCTCTAGTAGCAGTTAAATCACTCCCTAATACACCTTMAGCATTTTTCTTTGCTAATGGGTCTGCTAATGCATTAAAAATATTAGTTCATTCACCATAAGTAGTTTGATTAACAGGTCTTAATGCTTGTAAATTATATAAAACATTAGCAGGATTAGAATTAGTTAATAAAGTATCTGGCATTCCACTTAATTCATCTGAAAATAATAAATCTCGTGGTTGATATACTCTTTTATTAATTTGTYYTGATTTAATAGGGCGAYCAATAACAGKWAAARAACTAAAAGCAGTTAAACCTAATACTTTTAAATCAATTCATTTAACACCAACATCTTCGGCTAATACTGGGTCATAATCAACAATTCCATTAATAATTCTTGGGAAAAAATAACCTTCACCAATAGCACCATGTTGTATTTTTTGTCATATTGCCATACCTGATTTAGATAAATGGTCATTAACACTACTAAATGTAATTTCTTGAAATAAAAACTTTTTATTATCAAAAGGGTCATAATAATCTGTAATATTAGAAATATATAATCATTGAATAGATTKATTATATTCATAAKTATTAATAGTTTCTCCACCAATATTTTCATTATTTTTATTTAAAACAACATAAAGGTTTAATTCATCATTTTGACCAAATTGTTTATCTGTTGATAATAAAGTATATTGTCTTTGAGTTGAAATACSTTGAAAAATAGGGTCAGGCGTTCCTTGYGATGAAAAATATGMACCACTTGTACTATTTTGTAAATATGCTTCATACATATCACCACGATTAGTAGGATAATGCATTGGATTAATAATTTTAGTATAAAAATTATCAGCATCTTTAAAGTTTTTTTCTTCTGTTCCTTTATTAACTTGTTTTAATTTAAAAGCATTTTTTMATTGAGCAATAATAGTAGCATTACCAGTAATTGCTAAAGTAAAATCTGAATAATCTTGCGGAATACTATTAATTGGTTTATATCCACTTGTAGTTAATGGAATAACCCCATTAGTAATTACAAAAGGAAAAATAAATCATTTATCTAATTCTTGGATTTTACGCTTAATAACTTTACTATCAGTAGATGCCATTCTCATTGCAGTATATAATACTTGATTATTAATTTGTATTAATTCTTTACTATTATTTTTGTTTAAATTCATCTTTTATACCACCWRTATTTTCATTTTCTTTATTATYATTTTCTAAATCAAATTTAGAATTAGTTTCTAATTGTGCTTTATCAATTTTTTCAACTTCTTTTATAGCAAAAGTCATTGGAATACTATCAACAAGATGAATATAATTTGCTCGAGACATTGTACCGTTTTCTAATYTTGTATTATTTACATCAACTAAACGCATTTGGTCAATAATTCCTGYTGGTTTAAATTTTAATGAATAGGGGCCGTTCAATTTTATCTCAATTATTATTTTCAGCAATTCAATATTTATGAAATATTCATCAACAATCAAATAAACRATATAAATAATCTAATAAAAAATCTTGTCATACTGCTTGTGATTCAATATCTTCTGCTTGCATAATTAATGTTTGATTTTGATTAGTATAAGTTCCTTGTTCATCTGCTTGTCAACTTAAACCAATACCACGAAAAACAATTTTTAAAATATGGTCAGTATCTAAATTATAATCATTTGAATTATATTGCCCTTGAGTATAATTAACAGTTGATCCACCACCTTTGGAATCATAATTATTTTGAACAGTTTGAATAACAAAATCACTTTCATAATCATTTCAAGATTTTTTATTATTTTTTACTTCATCTATTTCTGATGTTKTTGCTTGAATATAACCTCTTGCTCGTGAAAATCTTCTTGTTTTCTTTTTAATAAATAAATTATCTTGTAAATCTTCAATTAATCACATAGTAGGGTAAATATCGGGATAAGCATTTAACATTGTACTTGATGCTTGACCTTGTTGATTAGCACGAATAAAATTAGGAATTTGAATTAATGGAAAACGACCTAATTTATTAATATAAGTTCTTTTTTCAATTCTTAAACTTTTATCTATTTTTCCAGTAGTTGCACCTKCTTGAGTATTTTCATCATTAGGATATGAATCAATTTGAATATATTTATCATTAATAACAACATGAAAGATATAACCAGTATCATCTTGATTTGGTAATATTCAAATATCTGSTGCTTGCTCTTYTTCATTAATTTTTGATACAAAATTAGTAAATAATGCTGTTCCTAACATAACATCTAAATCACCATCATGTGTTTCATATATAAACATAACAGCAACACCTAATAATGATTTAGTTCATGACATTTTAATTAATTTTTCATAAATTTTTCTTTTATGATATCAATTTTGTCAATGTATTAATGCTTGTTCATTTTCACTATYACAAAGTAAACCACGCCCAATTTCCATTCTTACTTTTCTTTGTGCAACAATTAAAGGCACATTTATTTTTCAATCACGATTATTAAATGATAATCAATTATTTATATTATTATTCATTTTTATTTACTCCTAATCTAGCAAGATGACAAATTAATATCTTACTGTCTTTTTCTACTTTATCTACTTTTAAAACTTTATAATCATTTTTATATTTATAAACAAAAATATTATTTTTAGGGATATTCTTTTTATATTTTCCAATAATTTTATCTATATCAATTAAATATATATACATTTTAAATATACTCCCTTATTAATCTATTAGTTGATGATTGAACAATCTCTCTTATATATTCTGATAATGYATAATAATCAGCAWCAAATTYATCATCATATAAATCAACTATTTCTTCTTTTCCACCATTTGGTTTTTCTTTTCATTGAATYATTGGATATTCAGTATTACTTTCTTCTAATATTAAATCATGGGTCATTTTATCACTAATCATTGCTGCAAGAAATGAATTAACTCTATTTGTAACACTTCATATACTTTTATCTACTTTTTCAAATCTTAATAATTTACCATATCTATATTTTAATTTTATTTCATTAAGTACATCAATAAATGCTTCTCCACCACCACSATAATYAACATTAATARTTAAACCACTTTCAATAAAAATAGTGCTATTCTTTAAACTAGATAAATAAAATTGAATAACATCATGTGCTTGTTCAAATATATTACGATGTTCCATTGTTGCATTTGAATGYGTATATTTACCTATTTTATGTACTTTTTTTAAAGTTGAATTATATACTCATAAACTCGCACTTGTTTTATGTGCATTAGGACTATCTGCTTGAGCATAATCAACACCAGCAAGTATTTTATCAAAACTTCATGTTAATTTAGTAAATTTAAGATATTCAGCAAATACAGCACCTTGTACTTGACCAGGTAATCCTCAACTTCATACTCTTGCTCTTGATRGCCATCTTCTTTCCATTTCTAATTGGTCTCTTACAATATTATTATCTAAATAAGTATTTAATCTTCAACTAGAATAATGAATAATAATTGTTTTAGTAAATTTCTTATTCTTTTCATAATAATTAATTTTAAATTTACCTATCTGATCATATTTTAATCGCATTARTTGTTCATCAAAKGGCATTATTTCATTACAATAYTTAATAATATATCTYCCTAATGACTCAGGATTAGATGAATTAATAATAAATTTTCTTTTAGCACCACGAACAGCAAATGATAACTCAGTAATATCATCTTGTGTTAATTGGTCTGCTTCTTCTCTTCATTCAATAGCAAATTCATAATTATTTAAATCAGCAAATGCTTTTAATTTTTCTCTTTTTGTTTGTGAATGTAAACCTTTACAAATAATATAAGTACCATTATCTAATGTAAAAGAATTTTCAGATAAATTAACTTTATAATTAATATTCATATCATTAAGAGTATTTTGAATATTTTTAAATACTCCATTTCTAATATCTTTATTMATTTTCATAACAGCAATAATAAATATTGGCTTACCCACCAATAATGATATAGCACAGCATTTGCCAACTACATTATCTTTTATCATAAAAGTTTTAGCACTATAACGACTTCCTATTTCATTATATTCATCAGCAGGATTATATATTTTATTTCACGGTGCATTAGGAATATTTTGTTGATAAAATCATCTTGGTATTTCATCTAAATGTAAAAAATGTTTAAGCATCTTTAATCACCTCATTTATTTTATGTAAATCAACATTATCAAAATTAATAACAATATTAGCATTATTTATATTTGTATCTTTAACATATTTCTCAACATATATTTTCTTTCCCCCGCCATATTTGTCATTTAATAAAGCCAATTCCAATTCTATTTCTAATTGATTTATTGTATTTTTAATAAAATAAGCGGTTTTTGTATCAACTTCATCTTGTCAATTATCAAATGGTAGTTTTAAGTAGTATAAATATGCTCTTTTATTGCTTAATTTGGTGTCTTTTTTCTTCAAAAATGCCTTAGTTTTACTTGAAATAGTCTTAAAAGTTACCATTTTTTACTCCTTTTTGCGTATTAAAATTGCTATTATTTAAACAATATGGTTAAATAAAAGAGTATAAAAACCTATCAAACTTATCAAGAACTAAAAACGTAGCAAAATGTATTAAAGAACTTAATATTATTTTTATTATGTTTATTTTACAATTAAAAAAAGACTTTTTCAAGTCTTTTTTTGTAAAACAAGTATAGAGACAAATATTCGCAACTTGCTATAAATTAATTGTATAACTTTAAAAATAATTGTCAATAGTTTTTTAAAAATAGTGTATAAATAATTTTAAAAAGATTGGAGACAGAATATATGAAAGATTATACACATCTAAAATATGATGAACGAAATTTATTTAAGGATTTATTATTTTCTAATGCTTGTAAAAAGAAAAATGGTACTCTTAATTTATCTGAAATTGCAAGACAAACAAATCGCAGTGTGAATACTATTAAAAGAGAAATTAAAAGATTTAAAAATATAGAAGATTATACAGCAATAGAAGCACAAAAAGATTATTTTAAAAAGCGTAAAAAATGTATTAAAAAACTACCTATATTTACAGAAGAACAACAAAAATGATTAAATTTAAGATTTAATATTTTTGGTGATACACCAGCAGAAATTATTCAGCGTTTTTTAATAAAGTTTGGGATTAAATTTCCTGCTTATCTTAAAACATTTTATAAATGAATTCATTTAGGTCTTTTGGGTTTGTTAAAGAAAAATTTATTAAATGGTGGTAGAAAAAATAGAACAAAGAAAAGACCTGATAATCGTGGTAAATTAGATGAAAGATTTAGGTCAATTTGAGATATTGAAAATAAAGAATCTAATGTTGGTTGATTAGAAATGGATACAGTCGTTGGTAAAGACCATCAATCTGCTGTTTTAGTTTTAGTAGAACAATCAAGTAAAAAATACTTTGCTATGAAATTAGAAAATCATACTGCTAATGAAGTTTTAGAAAAACTTGAAGAATTAGTTAGAATTAATGGTTTAGTTGGAAAAATTAAAGGAATAATAACAGATCGCGGAAAAGAATTTAGTAAATTTGAAGAGATGGAAAAGATTACTGGTTCTAATGTTTATTATTGTGACCCAGGTTCACCTAAACAAAAACCATTAATTGAAAGAATTAACCGTGAATTTAGAAAACGCTTTCCTAAGGGAACAGATTTTAATAATGTTAATCAGAAAAGAATTGATTGAGTAGTTAATGTTATATGTATAATGTACGATGAAGCGGCAAAAAAACAACCCTAACAAGGGTTGTTTTTTTGCC
>NZ_PUUH01000293.1:0-7165 GCF_002968355.1 Spiroplasma sp. ChiS
TCTAATTTATTTCGTTCAAATTCTTTAACTTCTCGAAAATTCATTGCATTATAACTACCTTTACCTCTAATTTATTTCGTTCAAATTCTTTAACTTCTCGAAAATTCATTGCATTATAACTACCTTTACCTCCAATTTCACCAGGCTCTATTTCATAACCTGCTTTTGTTAAATAATTAGCATGATAATTATTAAATTTTTGTAGTTGTTTTTTACCACCAAAAATACGATTATTACTAATTATGTATCTTTCTTCATTGAGCTTTTTTGAAAAAACTTTACTAATTGGAATAAAACCAAAATGAATATGGGGTGTTGTCTCGTCCATATGAACTGTTGAATACAAATACCCCATATCTGTTTTAAGATTATTTTTCATTCATTGTTTCATAAAATTTATTTCAATATTAACTCATTCATTTAATTTATAATAATTTATACTTTCAGGAATTAATTGTCCCATTTTACGCGTATCTGTTTTTTTATCTCATACTTGAATATCTGTAAATTGACATATTCCCATTTTTTCAAATCATTCTTGTCTTGTTGCTGGCAAAACAATTTCTATATAAGTATTATGTTTATTACAAAAATCTTTAAAAGTTGATTTTTGTGCTTCACTATATTTTTGTTGTTGCTTATTTCAATCTTCTTCTATATTTTTTAATAATTCAAATCTTTTATTATTTGTTAAATCAAAACCTTTATCATTTATAATTTTTTCTTTTTTATCACTAACATAATAAAAATTATATTTTGTAAACTCAGGATTAACATTTTCAGGTACTTTAATTCTAAAATTATGTCGTATTAATTTGTCTACTGTACCACTTTTATATTTTTTAAAAGTTGCGATCGGTGGTGATGAATTAAATATATTTTCTTTTTCCATCTTTTATTCCTCCTTTTTTGGAAATTTATTACTATTAAAATATTTTAAATTTTCTTGGTATATTTGTTTTTGTTCTGCTTTTTTAATTAAAACTTGCTTATCCATTTCTAATAAAAAGGGGTGGATTTTTTCTAAACTAATCTCACCCTCAATTTTTCCATCTTTATTTTTAATATAAAAGTTTTGATTTTTAAAAATTGTAATAAAACAATAATCTTTGTTATATTGTAATTTAAAATATTTGCTATTTATATTAATACTTGCATAAGGATACAATAAATTTTTTATCCTTAACTCAATTCATTTATTACCTTTAATATAATAATAAGGTTTTGTTAAAATTAAATTATTTGTCATAACTTGATAACTTATATATTTTTCTGTTTCTTTCATTTTGATAGTTCCTTTCTCTATAAAATTATTTTTAATCTTTTTTTAATTTTTAATGTTATAAAATAAAAAATTGGTAAACATATTGTGTTTGTAATTAATATTCCGATAATTATTTGTTCTATACTTAAAACTCCAAGATTTAATCAAAAAAGAACAAAATCAATCAAAAGATAAATAATTATGTTTGCTAATAAAATAAGAATAATTTTAATACTATGATTTATTTTTATTCAATTAATTAGTTTAATTAAAACTGCTAATAAACCTGTCCCAATATTTCAACATAATGATCCCACAGTAAAACCTCACATAATGTTAAATGTGATAGAAAATGCCCTATAATTCCAATTAAGAAACACCAATATCAATTTAAAATAAATCCGCTTATAAAAATGGGGATTAAAAATAATGGAATTGATGTTCTTGGAATAATTTGGATTCGCATAGTTTGCGATAATACAACCATCATTGCAATTAAAACTGCGACATAATTTATGTTTTTGATTAATTGAAAGTTATTCATTTTTTAAAAATTTAATTTAAGTTGTATTTTCTTTAATCGTTTTTGTATCATTGTAAAATAATTATTATTTATTTCACACCCTAGTCATCTTCGGTTTAACTGTTAACAAGCATGCGCAGTTGTACCACCGCCCATAAAAGGAACGAAAATTAAATCATTTTCTTTGCTATATTTTTGAATTAAATCGTAAAATATATTTAGTGGTTTTTCTGTTGGGTGTTCTGTTATTTTATAAGCTGATCCTGTTGAATTTTTAAATATTGTTTTTTTATTTTCATAGTTATTTTGATAATTTGGAATTTGGTGTTTTTTAGAGTAAATAATCATACAATATTCTTTATCTTGCAAAATAAAATTATTAGTTGGCATTGGGTTTGTTTTTTCTCAAAAATAAAAATCAAAATTCATATTATTTTTATAAACTCAATCTAAATAATCTTTAATTTGTCATCTATTCATTCAAATTAACATAAATTTAGTTTTTGAAATTCGATAAAACTCATCTAAATAAGTATTTATATCAAATGAATTATGCAAATTATTATCATAAATAGCATTAATATATTTATTTATGCTTTTGGTTATATTGCTTTTTTTCATTTTTTTGTTCGTTTTCTCTTTTTGATAAATTATATAAATAGGGTGGATCAGTTAAAATTAAATCAACGCTATCATTTTCTAAACTTTTAATAAAAGTTAATGCGTCACCATTTATTAATTTTTCTAAATTTGTTTTTAACATTTTTATCCTCCTTTTTTATTTTTTGCTAAAAAAGCAAAAATTTAATAAAATTCTTCATAAAAATTAAAAAAAACAAGTAAATTGACTTGTTTTTTTTTAATTATCTTTTTTTCCAAAATCCTGCTTTTTCTTTTTTGTTTGCTTGAATTTCAATACGATATCTTTCAAATCCAGAAATGAAAAATAACCCTTGTCCCTTTACGCTGCGAGCAATATAATCTTGTTCTGTTGATGTTAATCCGCCATAACTTTTATATAAATTAATAACTTTTTTTAAATCGTTAGGTTTTAACCCCATAATAAAAGAATATTGACTATTATTAATAATTGCTGTTGTTTTCTTTAAAATTGTTTCATTTTCTACAAAATCAGCGATGTTTTGTGTTGCCACGACCAACGCACCATTATATTTCCGAATTCGCTTTGTCATTTGATACATAAAATTTAAGGCAACTGGATTATCTTTATCGATTGCTAAATGAGCCTCATCAACAATTATTACAATTTGATTATTATCTTTAAAACAATTTTCTTTTCCTTCTTTTTTAATAATATTTAGCATTAAAATTAATTGTGCTGCGTTTGTTTTTTTGTCATCTAAATCAAACAAATTATAAACATCATAAACAATAAAGTTGTTATTAAATTTTATTGTTGTGTGACCATTTCAAAGTGCTTGATATTTTCCATCATTTAAAAAATCAGTTGCTATTAAATCCATAAATTCTTTTAAAAGTTGATTTTTATTGTTTTTATATTCTTTTTCTAATAAATCATAAAAATCATTCATAATTGGAAAATCCTTATTATCAATTTTATTAATGTCAATATTATTTGTAATTTTAAATTGATGATATAATAATTTTAAATATTTTGTTAATAAATTAATTTCTCGCCCGTTAAAATCAGGATAAAGCGTTTTGAATCATTGTTCTAAAAATCGTAAATGATTTGATAGGGGCGATGAATTGATATTTTCTAATTCATCAATAAAGTTATTATCTAAAATTTGTAGGGGGTTTATTTTGCCTATCGAAGCATTTCCTGCATCAATTCAATTTCCATCATTTTATTTGCATAATTCTTGGTATTCTCTTTCGGGATCAATAACAATCACTTTCCGTCCCATTTGAATATGATAATTTATTATTTTTTTAACAAATATGTTTTTCCCATTCCTGAGTAATATGGGAAATGTTGTATTGTGAAATCAATTTAAAATTACAAGTAAAAGAACAAACCATAATATGTTTATTCTTGGTTACATAAGTGTTATTCTCTAAATCAAAAATCGTACGTAAATAATTAGTATAAAATTTCTGTGAAATCTTAAACATACTATTTAATAATTTATCAAATTGTAATTTATCGTTAATATTTTCACTCAACAAAATATTATTAAAATTTTGTAATTTCAACGCAAAAAAGTTAACTAAAACAGTATCATATTGTAAATTATCAATATATCCATTTTCAATAAACGAACTACGATTTTGAAACACTGGCACCAAAGCACTTGCAAAAAAAGACTGTAAAAACTTAGATAAATCAAACTGACAGCTAAACTGTTGATAATACTTTAAATCTTTACTATTTAATGATGAATAAATTGAACCATTAAAATTAAAAACTTCACCCATTCCCGTTCACATAAAACTAAAATTAAAACTTAAATCATCATTACTTAAATCATCATTATTAATATTATTTAACTCTAAACTACCAGAAATAATTAAATTTGCTTCATCAACAGTTAAAATCATCCGATAAATTGCTTTTTTAATATTTTTAACATCCAATTCATCAACCGTCTCAAAATCAAAAATTATCCGCTTTGTACCAACCTTATTCGGATTTTCATAATCCGCACTACCACCTTGCTGAACTCTAATATTTTCTTGCAAAACAGAATATAAAGATAAATCAATAAATTCTTTTACGCGAGTTTGTTGATAACTATTTCAATCAGTAATTTCACCGGTGTTTTTGTTAATGGTTGGTGTTTCGGGTTCACCATTACCATCTCAACGATAAGTATAATTTCAATATTTTATCTTAATTTCTTTAATTTTATTAAATTTTTTAATTATTCAATATTTATTTTCTTTTTCATCATATCTATAATCAATTCATATATATCATTTTTCATCGGATGATTGTTTTGCTTCTTGTCAAAAATCATCAATTAATTTTCAATTATATTGGTTCAACTTAACTCTTGGATAATGATTTTCTTTATAGCGGTCAACATTTTCCACAATTTCTTTCGATACATTAAACATCTTATATTTTACAGCAAAGGCATAAATAAAATCAGTTAAATCATTCAAAAAATTCTCTTTTTTAACATCATAAAATTTTTCAACCATAAACCGATTTTTTAAACTATGTCATTGTCGATAATAATTCAAAAATATTTCATTAGGTTTATCATAAACAACTCCGGTTAAATAACTATCTTGTAAAAAATCCAAATACCATTTATCATTAAATGATAATTTTTTTGATGTTTTTAAAGTTGGATTAATAAAGTAATTTGTTTCCGACCAATTTTCAAAAAAACTACTGCGTAAAAACATCGTATTAATAAAATCAGTTTCATTAATACCTTTATCAGTACTATTCTCTTGTTTAAGCGTATAATGCTCCTCATTTAACGGCCTAAATGCCGTTAAAGTAATAAATGTGGAATAACCAAACCCAAAAAACTTAAAATAAATATGGCAAATAAAGATAACGATTTTTTCATAAACTCAACTCCTAACTATACAATGTTTTTGAAACAATAAACCCAACAATATATAAACTCGATATTGTTAACATTAACGGATGACTAAACAAAACTGCCATTCTCCCAAATAATCAAATCAACCAAGTATCAGAATTATATAAATCCATAATAATATTTTTTGCTGATGTAAATTGATTAATAATAACAGTAATAAAACCAGTTCCAAATATCGCAATCGCCGCCACCAATAAAACTAATTTAATCATTACTTATGTACTCTCCTATATCCTTGTTCTCTTGTTTTTGCTTGTTTTGCTAAACTTGATAATTGTTTTTTATTACGATTAATTTTAAATTGTTTACGCTCTTTAATATGTTTTTGCATACCTTGTTTAGTATCAGAAACACCGCGTACAGTTGACAAATATACTTGCGAAACACCATTATTAACTGTCGAACCTAAATTATTATATTGTGTTGATGTCCCGTGAATTGCATAAATCGATAACTTAATAACCATAAAAAAGATTAAAAAATAAGCAATTGACGTATTTGTCATCGGTAATTTTGTATTTCAAATTACATCAAAAATAAACAAAAATATATCAAAAACAAAACTAAAAATCTTGTCTCAATTACTATTATTATTTTCAACTAATAAATTAATTATCTTTACTATTTCGTTTCTCTTTTTTAGGTTTTAAATTCTTTTTCAAAATATCAATATCAAATAACTTCAATCGTTCTTTAACGCTTAATTTTGTAATTTCTGACCAATAATATTCTTTTTTATTAACAATTTCATCATTCTTTAAATCACGCACAAACTTTAACCATTGACTATCATACTTATTAGCGAATTCAAGGGGAATAATTATTTTAAAAAACCGAATTCTTAACCCAACATCTGACTTATGTTTTGCTCTTTTACCTTCTGCTGTTCGTTCTACTGATTTTGTTTTTCAAATTTCATAATCCGTTATATCTTGGAAAATCCCAATTCGCATAATAAAGAAACGATTAAAAAAATTAAATCCTTTTTTAGCAACGGGTTTTTTCAATGAAATTGGAATAATAATCCCACTTGCTAACTGGCGAATATTGTTTCAAATCATACCTTCACGCTGAGCAGTAAACAACGCACGATTCCCAAAATGTCTCGCTAAAACAATTCACGGTATTTTACCACTATGAACTTTTTTCTCATCATGAGGACTAGTTCCGTCAATATATAAATAACTTTCATCAAATAAAATAACACTATCATCTGGGGGAACCGGTTTTGTTCTATCTGTAAAATCTAAATTTTTAAATGTTAAAACTTTAACTTTATCATCTTCTAACGGATAATTACTATAAATTTCATCTGTCAATAATTTCATAGTTTGCGATAAATAAGTTAAAAGTAATGTTTTACCGGTCCCTAACTTCCCAATAATTACCGATAACGGATTATCTCAAACAAAATTTACTAACCGAAAAGAATTTAACTGATAAAAAATATTTTTTCACAATCATCACACAAAATATACACATTGCAAGGCAAATAATATTCAAAATACTAAACCAACACAATACAAATAAATTATCCAAAGTAATAAATCAATTAAACTAAACAAAAGCATTGAACCACTAATATAACAATAGTTTTTAAAGAAAAATATAAATTTTTTCATTTTACCTCCAATAGTTATTTATAATTAAACTAGTATTATTATGGTTTTCTCTCCCCACAAATCAAAAAGAAATATTTTTTACAACATTATTTATATTAATAATTACTGCATTCGTAATGAAAATATATATTATATTCAAAAAAAAATTTTAAAATTTTGTGGGGAGAGAAAACCATAATAATAACAAAATTTAATTATTTAAAATAAC
>NZ_PUUH01000294.1:0-7106 GCF_002968355.1 Spiroplasma sp. ChiS
TGGACTCGCCCCGACTTGCTTAGTGTTGATGGGGAGTTAAACATTGATATTGCCAACCCCAACATTGATAAAGTTATTTTTGATAATGTCCAACAACCACAAACAAGCAAACAATGAAAAATAAATGTTAAACCCGAAACGACAGCCCGCGACCATAATTTACAAGTAATGTTTACTTTGGATGGTAAACAATATACGAGTGAAATTACGGTCTCAATGCAAGCGAAAATTGACCCACCAACACCAAGTAAGCAAGAAAATTTAAGTGAGTTAATTAAAACGACTGATTTAGGTAATATTATCAATAACAATGATAACACTATTTTTTCAGCCGTTAATCAAAAAAACCACAATGTTATTGATGATTTTTCGCAAATTGAAATAACCAAAAAAGATAATCATTCTGCAACTTTAACCGCGAAAAAAGATAGTAAAAGTTATGCGGGTTCGGTTGATATAACTTATAATGTTGTTTCAGCAACGATAGTTGACTTAAAGATTGATGTAACAGCAACATCATCAACCGCAACGGTAGTGAAAGATTATCTTGGTCAAATTGACGACAGTAATATCATAAACCCCGTTAACACTTTTTACTATGCAAGTAGTGAAAGTATTATCACAATGGTTAAACCAACACCAAGCAGTGTGATAACTGGCGTTGTCTATGGTTGTGATGACAAATGAAATAAAACATCACAATCAAGCAATATTGACCCAACAAACGGGATAAAACTTGATGGGTCGCAGTTAGCAACAACAAATGGTAAATATGTTGTTGAACTATCTGACAACCTAGGTCATACCGAAAATGTTTATTTACAAATAAACGAAAATAAAAAAGATATCAAAGAATATTGAAATACGAATAATGGCAAACAATTTGAAATCTGAGCGAAAGCAAATGGACACGACAATATCCGTGGGTATAGTGCTAGTCAATTAAACAATCTTTTTGCAGATAGTAAAAATTGACAACAACTAGCAAGTGATAGTCAATTTGCAATTGCTGTTGCRGACTGATTTAAAACCAATGGTAAACTGACAGCAACCGAACCATTGACAACTGAGCAAGTTGTCGAGCAGTTAAAAACCCAAATTCCAAGTGATATCAAAATTGATAAGGTAAATACCAACAATTATGATACAAATAGAATTGCGTTTGTTTTAAACCAAAGTGATTTTAAACCAAATGACAAAGTAAACATTACTGTTAAATACAATAATGCCACAGCAGACAGTTTTACTTTGCAAATCAAAGACAGCAAGACACCCGACAATAAGAAAAATGGCGATAGTAAATTGTGAATTATTGGTGTTGTTGTTGGTGTGTTGGCCGGTCTTGGTCTTGCATATTTGTTCTTTAAAAGATTTGTCTTTGATAAATATTTTTTACCAAAAATTAAAGTTAAAGGTCATAAAAAGTTTGTGGAAAAAGTAAGAAAACGAGAAAATGAAGCACAAAATAATAACAAAGGGGGTGATGAATAATGATGACTTTGTTAGCAACAAGCGGGGTAAATGATTTACTTAACAAAATTTTAGGGATTGCTTTGCCAATATTAATTGCTATTGCAGTTGTATCAGCAATTATTATGATTGGTGTTTATGCGATTGGGGGTAAATTCAATGCTGATAGTAGTAACCGCAAAGAAACAATTAAAAAAGTAATGTGAGTATTAATTTGTTTGTTAATTGTTATTCTTGCTAGTGCGATTGTCTTGGCGTTTAAAGATACTATTGCACCAATCACAAGTTAGGGGATGTAATTATGTTGTTTCAAAAACGCAAAAAAGATAATTTAACGGTTATAAAATCAAAAAAACCAATTTTAAAACAAGGGTTAGAGCAATTTATTGCCTATTATTTTAAAAAAATATTTACAATATTGGCAATCGCAATGATACCCTTATTAATGATTGGTTGTATTGTGATTGCTATATTATCTGCGATATTGTGGTTTTTGCCAAATACCGCAACATCAACTAACATTCAAACATTTTTCTCTAATACTTTAAATGTTGAAACAGTAGAAATAACCGGCGGGTCAAACATAATGGGGAACATTATTGGTTGAGCGATAAATAGTTTTTGTGCTATTTTGTATCTTATTTTTATCAAGCCGATTGTTTGGTTGCTAGGTGGAATGCAAGATGTCGTCTACTTTATTGGTGGGGGAGCGTTAAGCGAACAATTATTTAGTATGAATAATATTAACACGATATATTGGTTGCTGTTTGGCATTGCAAGTGCGATGTTAATTGTCATTATTGGCACAAAAGCGATAGCGTGAATGTATAATAATCGCCGCCACGAAATAAAAGCGGCGATTACAAATATTCTGATTATCATTATTGCCATTCCTTTAATACCAACATTGTTTATTATGGCAAATACAATTATGACTATGATTGTTAAATTGTTTTTGCAAAATGCTCCGATTGATACAAATAATATTGCTTTGTCAATTTTTAATAGTAGTTTTATGAATGGTGTTCATCAGTTTGATTATATTCCTGTGTCGTGGACTTTTGATGATAGTGGGTCTTTTAGTTATATTATTTGTTTGGTCTCGGAGTGTTTTATGGTTTATATTATGTTTACTGTTTGCTTGTTTTTATTTTGGCGGGTAATTGAATTGTTTATCTTATTGTGTTATTCGCCGGTTGTCGTTGTGATGAGTGTTGCTGACCAAGGACAACAATTTCGGAATTGAAAAGATATGGTTATAGGGCGATTTATAAGTTATGCCTTTATGTTTATAACTTATAACATATTTATTATTAGTATCGCCGTGTTAGGACAAGTGGCAACCTTTATGCCGAACTCTTTATCGCAACCAATCTTTATTTTACTTGGTATCTTTGCCTTTGGGTTTGCCGTTGCAAAATCACCACAAATTATAACAAGTTTAATTGGTGGTAATACAGCGATGAGCGATAGTATCGGTAATCTGATGTCCTTTGGAATGGCAACTAACCTTGCTAAAATTGGCGGTAAATTCGCGTGAAAATCGGGGAAATTTGCCGCTCGTAATGTAGTTGGTAAACCAATTGGTTTAACCCAAGGGATAAGTAGTGCAATGAAAGGCGGTACCCCATTTAAAGATGCGGCAGCGGGGACTTTGTTTGGTGGTTTTAACCCTAATACGGGGGGTGTTGCCAGTGCCTTTGCGGGTCAAGCAATGAAAACGAAAGATAAAGTTATGACAAATATAAGTGATTATCAAACATTCAAAGAACAACGAAAACAGAAAACAAATAAAGACAGTGTTTTACAACAAGAAAACACTAAAACAACAAAGAAAGAAAAAGGAGACAAAAACAATGGAAAATAACACAAAAATAATCACTAAAAAAGCAAGTAAAGTCAGATTTACTGTTTCCAATGCTCTTGGTGGTATTGGTTGACAAGAACTTTTTATTATTTTTGCCGCAGTGGTTTTGATAACTTTATCTTTGACTTTGCTTGCAAAATTATCCTTGCTGGCGGGGGTTATTACAACTGTTATTGTTGCTATTTTAACAATCTTTTTAATTTCTCCCAATAAAAACGGTGAAAAATTATACTATGTAATTTTTGTTGCTATTGCGTTCTTATTTAAAAATAAAAATCATAAAATAGAAAATGCTAATAATACTTTTGCTGATATTAATAAAAATAGTATTGTTTTTAACAAAAAACAAGCACTTATATATAAAATAAATGCTGTTGATTTAACATTGTCAACACAAGAAGAACGCAATACACCGATTTATGATTTTTCTAATTATTTGCGTGGATTAAATTTTGATTTTGAAATTATCAAAATTGATAGCAAATTGAATTTTGACAAAAATAAAAACTATCTTACACAGACCTTAAAGCAAGATAGTTTAAAAAATTCACAAAAGCACCAATTAAATAATTTTTTGTCTATGTCTGAATACTTGGAAAACCAAGATTTAAAACTCGAACAAAATTATTATTTAATTGTTTTTACAAATAACAACGATAAAAAACTTGAATTATCGTTGTTATCATATAATCAACATCTTTCTTTGACTTTGCCAACAAGCGAAGAAATTAAGAAAATTGTTGATAAAAAAATCATACCAACAAATTCAGCAATTTCAATAACCCCAACAAAAATTAAAGAAACTGCAAAATATTTGCAACTGGATAATAATAAATTTGTTAGTTATCTTACTGTTAACCAATTTCCTCTTACTGTTAATGATATGTGGTTAAGTAATTTTAGCGAAATAGAAAATGTCAATATTTCGCTTCGTGTTCGCCATTTAGACAATATGATAGCGTTTAAGTTGCTTGACCGTGCAATACGAAGAGCACAAGACCAAGAAACTAAAAAAGCAAGTGAAGATATTGAATATAATTTATACTTACAAAACTTTAATGAGTTATTACAACTTATTCAAGTTGGGGGTGAAACCTTGAAAATGGTTTCAATTATTTTTACTTGCTTTGCTGATAGTAAAAAAGAATTAGACCAAGTTGTTTCAAATTTAAAAAATGAAATGATAAGAAATCGTTTTACTGTTAATGATTTGACATTTCGCCAATTTTCAACTTATAAATGTTTGTTATTTAACAATAATGATAAATTAAAAAACATTGAGCAAGAAATGGCAACCATTACTCTTGCTTGTTCTTGACCATTTCCAAGTAAACCGTTAAATGACCCCAAGGGGTTAATAATGGGTGAAAATGAGCAAATACAACCAATCATATTTGATATAAAAACCAAGTCATCAATAAGAGCAAGTCATAATGCTTTTATTGTTGGTCAGATGGGATTTGGAAAAACTTTTAATGTTAAAAAACAACTTAACTGATTATATTGTAATAATACAAAAATTTATATTATTGACCCACAACGCGAATATGGTAGTTTTGCCAAATACCACGGTGGCGAAATTATTGAATTTGGTAATAACCCAAAGGCAAAGATAAACCCCTTAGAAATCTTTACCAATAATTTTGCTGAACATATTTCGTTGTTAGAACAATGGTTTAAAAATTTGTATAGTGATTTAAATAATATAGACCTTGCTAAATTGCAAGAATATATTATTCAATTATATAAAAACTTTAAAATTACTGCTGATACAAATTTAAAAAAATTATCTCGAAAAGATTATCCAATTTTAACTGATTTATATAACTTGGTATATCAAAAAGAACAAGATACTTTGTTGGAAAAAATGTTGTGAAAACTAACCAAGGGAGCAGACGGTACCTTGTTTAATGGTGTTAGTACCTTAGAAATTAAAAGCGACTTGATTGTTTTTGATATTTACAATATGGCAAAATCAAAAACAATTGCTAACGCCCAAATGTATTTGTTGTTAGCGTTGCTTGACCGTGTTATGAAAAAGAATAAGGAAGATAACTTAAACTTACCACCCGAACAACAAAGTTGAGTTTGTATTGCGGTTGATGAGGCACACTTATTAATTAACCAAGATAATTTGCTTGCCCTTAATTATTTATTTACTTTGTCTAAAACTTGCCGAAAATTTAACGGAATATTATATATTTTAACGCAAAGCATAGGCGACTTTACCCAACATGGCGAAAATGTTAAACGCCAAGCACGGGGAATAATTGAACAGTGTACTTATCAATTTATCCATCATTTAAATTCAATCGGTTTGCAAAACTATACTGAATTATTGACTGATAACAATATGATAAATGCCCATGAGAAAAATGTTATTTTAACACCTAAAAAAGGGTTGTGCTTATTTAATATTAATGATAAGCGGTATATTTTGCAAGTTATCGCCACAAGCGAAGAAATCAAAGCAATCGGTACCCAAGAAGACATTAATAACCTAGGAAAGGAAACATAAATTATGGAACAAAAACAAAACGAATGAGTAACAGTTAATATTATGGCACGAAGAAAACTAAAACGCGAAACCGAGAAAGCAGTTTTATTTTCTATCCCCAAACATAAAGGTTTGTCGGTGTGAATTAGTAAAAAATGTGTTCATGGTTCGCGTAACGGCAAAATGTTTGCGGTTGGTATCAAAGCCGATGATGAATATACAATATGAATATATGACGCTGACAGCAACCGACATTTAAAAAGTGAAATTTGACAAGGGCAAATTTTAATTAATCTATATCAAGGTGAATTTAAAAAGATTGTTGATTGAGTTAATAAACATCAACAATCATTAAATAAATAAAATCGTTTTTGTTGTATTGAGTTAATATATATTATTCATTAAAATATTTTTCAATGCAGCACAAACGACATTTTTTTATTGAAAGGAGTTATTTCAAATGTGAAAAAAGACTATAAATTGGCGAGATAAAAATATTAGAAATAAAATTATTTATTGATTTATTTTTATTTTGGTAATTCCGTTTATTCTGTTGTGCTTAATAAATTGTGCTTCGGCGATTATTATTATGTTTTTAAAATATCATACACTAGATTTTAAAAACTTTCATATTGCTTATGCTGATAAATATAGTTGGTTAATTTCACTTTTGTTGTTTATTATTGGTTTTTTGTTTTTCTTATGATTTTATGTGTATCATAAAATAGATAATATGGATAGTCCAAAAATAAAACAACAAAAAAGAAACAAAGCAAGTGATAAAGAATTTAAAACATTACAGTTAAAAATGCTTGCTCTGAATAATAAGTATGGTATTCCAAAAAATAATTTAACTCAACATACTTTATTGGTTGGAACAACGGGAAGCGGTAAAACAACAACATTAATGTTTTTAGTAAAACAATTAACTCAAATATTTAAACAAACCACAATTATTATTGATGGTAAGGGGGATATTGATTTAATTAATAAAGTTAAACAACTAGACCCTAACGCTTTTATTTGAGAAATTGGCGGGTCAACTGAATACAACCCTTTTGCGACAAAAGATAGTGTTGTGTTGACAGATAAGATAATGTCGTTGTTTGATTTTACCGAACCTTATTATAGAGATAAGGCAAAACATTACTTATTAATTTTATTAGATGTTATATTAAAAAATAAAATTGATATTACTTTAAACAATATTATTGAATACTTTAATATTGAAAAATTATTAAAGTTAGTTAATGTTAAAAGTGTAAATTATGA
>NZ_PUUH01000295.1:0-6855 GCF_002968355.1 Spiroplasma sp. ChiS
GACACCATTTAATTTTTTGAATAGTTTAAGTTTAATTAAATAATTTTAAATTATTAAGTTTTTGTGTTTAAACTAAATAAGTTTATTATATTTTAATTAATTAATAATATGTAAATTAACTCATAAAATATGTTATTAAAATAATAAAATATGTATTTATTAATTAAAATTTAATAAATTATTTTTTAGTGTGTTTAATTTTATATTTTTTAGACACCATTTAATTTTTTGAATAGTTTAAGTTTAATTAAATAATTTTAAATTATTAAGTTTTTGTGTTTAAACTAAATAAGTTTATTATATTTTAATTAATTAATAATATGTAAATTAACTCATAAAATATGTTATTAAAATAATAAAATATGTATTTATTAATTAAAATTTAATAAATTATTTTTTAGTGTGTTTAATTTTATATTTTTTATTTATTTATTTTATGATATTTTTTTATTATAAATAAATATTTTTATTATTTTTATTATTTTCTTGTAATCTTTATTCTTATGGAACCATTTTTTCTATTGTAATTATACCATATTTTTAATTTAAAAATAAATATTTTAATCAAATTATTAAAAATAAATAATAAATTGCTAAATAATAAAATTAATGCAAATAATTATATAAAAAATATCTTTCAACATAAAAACTCCTTACATAATTAATTTAAAATCATTTAATAAATTTTATAATTATTACATCCTAGAATTTTCTTATGGAACCATTTTTTCTATTGTAATTATACCATATTTTTAATTTAAAAATAAATATTTTAATCAAATTATTAAAAATAAATAATAAATTGCTAAATAATAAAATTAATGCAAATAATTAAAAACCGCTAATCAAGCGGTTTCTATTAATATGTATAATTAACTAAAAGTTACGTTAATACTACCAGTATAATATTCTGATTTCTCATAGGCAGTAATTGTTCCACTTTTTTTATCCGGATTAATATCTAAATATAAATCATTTAATAAAGCACTTAGTCGATTTAACTGACTAACAAAATTAACACTAATAAACATCATCATTACTTGTAAAATGTTTACCTTTGGTAATTTGCCTAAATTTATTGTTAAGTTCATTTGTCCCAAATCTTCTTTTACTGTTGGTGGTTTTGGTGCCACAACAGTAAAATGTACTTTAACTGAACCATAATAATCTGTTGCTGGGTTATTATGTTCCGATCAATGGTCATTTCCTGAAATTAAAGTTGCGCCAGTTTGATCAGGTTCAACTTCAATTTTATCAACTCTGTCAATTTGTTTGTTTCATATAGTTGATGTTTGTTCACCAATAAAAAATTCACCAAACTTATCTAATTCTGAAATAAGTTGCATATTGTTAAAAATAATGGCAATTAAAATTGTTTTTGGTCGTGCATCAGTAATTTGACCTAAATCAATACTTTTTACTTTATCAGCTAAATGATTTGAAGTTGTTACTGTTTTATTAATTTTTATTGTATTTAAAGTTGTTCCATCACTAAAATTTAATTCATACTGACCATTGCGATACAAATCAATTTTATTAACTGGTTTTGATTGATTATTAAATTTATAATTTTTTATTAACTGTTCAAAGTTTCATTTTGTTTCTTTAAACAATTGTGCCAATTGTTGTAATAATTCAGGAATAGTCTGTTTATTATTTTGTGGATTAATTGTTTTAAAATCAATTCCAGCAAAACCAGTTACTTCAACTGGTAAAACTGGTGGAGCAATTGGAATATTATTTCAATTATCATTTTTAGTACAACTAACTACAGACATTACTGGTCCTGAAGTTAAAATACCAATTGCAATAGTTGCCAGTAATTTTTTCATTTTAATTCCTCCTTAATCCGCATTCATAATTGCAATCAATGGATTAATCCGATTCATATTAAATCAACTAATTAAATATGCAATAAAGTATAATAATAAACCACTGCCAATTGCAATAAATGGAATCATAATATTCATAAACAGTGGTAAAACTATTCCAATTCGAATTAATATCATGTTAGAAATAATTAAAAATAATCATCCAAAACCAAAGCCGGCAATTGTCATTATTACAATAATAGGAATATACATTCCAATAACTAATTTTGTAATATAACGATTTCGATATCCTAATACTTTCATTGTTGCAATAATTGTTTGATTTTCCGCAATAACAATATTGCTTGTTAAAATAATAATCATAAAACTTAATACAAAAGAAATACCAATAATAAAGAAAATAATACCATTAACGGCTTTTGAAATATTTCCTAAAATTGCTTGAGCTTCAGCAATTGGCATTAAATTACTAAAAGTACTATTTGCATATGGTGGATAGGAAATTTCACTTCTAATACCAGCATTTAAACCATAAAAACTATAGTCACCAAATAACTGACTTGTTCCTAATCCGGTTTCAATATCATCAATTTTGGAACTATTAGAAATTTTATAATTAAAAATTGGATATTCATTTTCAAATACAGCAATACAATTAACTGCACTTTGATGTGCTTTTCAATATTTAACAAACTCATTCCATAACTTATCAACAGGTGTACTTGAATGCTCTTTAATAAATTTTTCTAATAATTCTAAACTTTTTCGTTTAGATGGTGCTAATTTATCATTGTTTTTAATAAATGAATTTGTTCATTCGTTTAAAAATAATTGTAATAAATAATTTCGGGTTTTATCATATCCTAGTAATTGTTGTGCCCTATTTTCATTAATTCAAGCTCGTGGTGAACCATATTGATTAGTAATACCAACAACGGTAAAGGATTCGTTCTTCGTTTCATTACTTACCCGATAACTTCTATTAACAATTTTATCGTTTAAAATTGATGGTTTTGTAAAATTAGGGTCAAGTGCATCAATTTTACTTTCTAAAACATGTTCATTATTTCCATCTTTTAAAACCTTATTTTTATATTTATTATCCCCATTAAACATTAATTTACCAACTCGTCCTTGTGCTTGAGTATTATTACCTGTTATATCGCTTGCATCTCAAGCTTGTAAAATTTGATCCGAAGTAGCATCTTGTTCACTAGCAACTAACGCTTTGCGAATCAGTCGCGGACTAATTTGATTTCCAACTGTAAAATTTAATCGTTTAGCTAATGTTTCATTTAAAACAATATTATTACTTGCTGTAAATAATTTTTCATTTAAATTCACATTATTTTTATTAGTTAATGCTTGATTTTTAAATGTGTGATTAATTCCGTAAATTTTAAACTCAATACTATTTAATTCAGCATTAATCATTGTCCCCCGATCATCTGTTAATGGATTAAACGGAATTACTCCAAAGGTTAAATTAAAATTACTATTTTTTTGATTAAATGCTTTTTGCATTTTTAATCGGACAGTTTGTGGAGAACGTGAATATACTCCTTGAATAAAACATTGATTAACATTTTCCACAAAGTAACCATAAATTCAATTATATAAATCATACATTGGTTTTTTTAAACTTGTATTAAATTCATTTCCTGTTGCTGAATCTAAAACATCATAAAAAGATACAGACAATGGTTGTTCTAATGCTGGACGAAAATAATTATTTACTAATTTAATCGTTGGATTTCCTTCTCCAAAATCTCGTTTATAATCACTCTGGGTAAAAATATTTTTCCCTAACTTATCATTTAAATTTAAATTCCCTCGTGAATCAAAATAATCTGTACGTTTAATGTTTAATCCAACAGTTTCCCGATATTTTCAATAAAATAATCGATATTTTTCTAACATATCAATATGTTCCCGTGCTGTTTCTGTTGTTCGTAAATATTTCTCAATGGTTGATTTTGTTAAAAGATTTAAACCAAAATCATTGTAGTCACCTCATGTTGTGCTACAAATTGCTTTTGATAAATCCGGATTAGTTGAAGTTAATTTATTACTTTGTAAAAATTCTTTGGAAATATTACGATATAATAACGATCGCATATCATCTGCTTGATATGTTGGAGCAAAATTTTCGGAATTAATTTGCCCTGTTTCAAAGTCAGTAAGATATTGATTAACATCTCTTGTCATATTTGTATTAATCAAAAGACTTTTTTTACTATCTCATGGCTTTTTACTTGGATCATATGTTCGTAAAAAACTTGTTGGTAAATTATAAATCGGACTATTATATTCAACTAAAGTTTTAAAATTATCTCCTTCATATGAATAACGAATATTATTCTGTAAGATAATTGGAATTGTTGTTGACATCGTAATCATAATGGTACTAATAATCATCGTTAAAGATACCCCAACCATTTTTCCAATTGAATTAGATAATTGTACTGCTTGAAATCGTGCATCAAATGTTTTACGAATTGCAAACATTTTATAAACATTTTTTTTAAAACGACCATATGAAACTGTTTTTTCTTTACGAATTAATTGTAATGGTGTCCTTGAAACCATTATAATTGTTCCACTAATCATTGTGACACAAGTTAACAAAGCAAAAATAAATAAAACACAAGTTACTAATGCTAATGGTGCAAATACAAAATTTCCATATGGTAAATTAAAATATGAACCAAATAAATATTTAACAGTAAATTGGCCACTAATCCCCGTTCCATAACCAACTATCCCACCAATTAATGCAATCATTAATGGATAGGAAATATAACTAAAGGTTAAAACACGGCGTCGATATCCCAATGCTCGTAATAATCCATTTTGTGGTCCAGTTGCATCAATTTGCCGGTGAACAACTAGAATTAACACAAAGAACGAAATAATTAATAAAATCGTAATTAAAATATAAGAACCACTAATAAAAGCATTTAATGTTGATGTAAAATATGTAATTCTTTTCACAAATTCATAACGATTATCTGTCCGAAAAGTAGCAATTGGTAAACCAGTTGACAATGTTTTGACGTAATATCCATGTAAACCAATATGTTTCCCCTGATTAGTATTTAAATAATTATTGATTGTTTGACTATAATTATTTCGCATTTGTTCAACTTTTGTCTGTTGAAATTTTCCAACATAATAAACTTCTCGCTCTAATTGACTTTCTGGAATTAAAATTTGTTTTGTTAAATCTAATTTTGTTACTGGATATTTATTACCAGCTGTATCTTGAACTGTATCTTCAACTAATCCAAACAATCGTGGATCTAAATATGCAATTCCTTCATTTTTCATATTCGGAAATGGATGTACTGCATCAATAATTGGCGTAACATAATCCGCTGATTGTCCAAATCCAACTACTCGGAACCAATTTTCATTTGCATATGGTGATTTCGGCAATCATTTATTAATATCTTCTTTTTCATATGGAGTTAAATCAACATCTTTTAATTCACTATCAGCAACTTTAATTGTTGTTCCATACCTATCGGGTTGTAATCGAATAATATCATTAATTTTAATATTATTTTTGCGAGCAAACTCAGGGGTTAAATAAATCCAATGCATTGTTTCTTGGTTAATTGATAATAAATATTTCGTATAAACACTTAATGGCATTCCATTAGCGACAATAAATTTATCAATTTCTTGATGAAGATTTAATGTTACTGCTTTAATAACTTTATTATTCCCCAATGTAAATGTTCGTGCTTCAACACGGTTATAAATAAAATGTTCATCTCTATTCTTTAATTGTTCTTTAACAAATTCTAAAATTGCATTTTGACGAATCCCACTATCTGTAATTTTTTCAAACTGATCCAGTTCCCTATTTGAATTTTTAACATAAGTGGAATTAGCAAAACTAACAACAAAATCATGTTGATTACTTAATTGTTCAGAAATAAAACTATTATAATTATTTTCTACTCGTTGTTTAGAAACTGCAATAATTGTAAAAATAAAACTAGTTAAAAATACCAAAACAACTAAACCAATAAATTGAATTTTATTTTTAACTGTGTTTTTAAAATTGTTTTTAAATAATAACTTAAAACCTGTCATTTTTCCACATTCTTTCTTCTTTTTTTGTTAATATTTGAATTTAGTTAAAGTAAAGATTAGGTGGTGTTGTTTGTTTTTTAAACTGTGTTAATAATTCTGTTTTACGAAGATTATCAACAATAGTAGCTTTTTTAAATCATTGATTAAAATCATAATTTGGATAAATTATTAATAAAATTGACATTGTTAATTGGTTATGTTGAGTGACAACAATACTAGTCAAAGTACATTTACAAAATGTATAATAACTAGAAGCAATGACATCATTAATCTTTTTTAAATAACCAATATATAATCGAAACAATATTAGCATTATAATAAAACTAATGGTAAAAATTGCATAAAAAACATAGCATAAAATAACTAAAAAAGAATATATTGTTTCATATGCAATTATATTTTGCAATTGAAAAATTATTGAAGTATAACCAAAAAATAATATATATGAAATTAAAACAATATTGCAAAGTCATAAAATAATAATTTGTCAATTAGAAAATAAAATTAATTTCCACGCTGAAATTGTTGTCTTTTTCAATTGTTTAAAATTAATTAAAATTTGCATTAAAATTCCCATAAAAAAGAGAAAAATAAAACTAGATCAAACAAGATAAATTAAATTTAATGTAATATTTAAAAAATTATAATTACCAGCAATATCAATAATTGAAAATGATGATGAAAATAAAATATACACAAGAAAAATAATAAAGAAAATATTAATAAATTTTTGATATTTTTTTAAAACATATATTTTCATTACCATCACCTTTATAACTTTCATTATATTTTGCTCATGTTATTATAACATTATTCCCAAATGAATGTAAAATTAAGTTTAATAAACTGTGAAACAAAGCGGTGTTATTTATGAAATAACACCGCTTTGTTTCTTACAATTAAAATTTTAAAAATTAAC
>NZ_PUUH01000296.1:0-6629 GCF_002968355.1 Spiroplasma sp. ChiS
TATTAGAAACTATTGAATTAATTAAAAATAATAAAGATGGTATTGAAAATCAAGCATTAGAATATAATATTGGTTGTCATGTTGAAGGTGATGTTTCACATTATATTAAGGTTGTTAAGGGGCGTGGTGCAAAAATATATTGTAAAGAAACATTTAATAATATGTTAATTGCTTCAATGTTAAGACTTAATAGAACTATTGAATTAATTAAAAATAATAAAGATGGTATTGAAAATCAAGCATTAGAATATAATATTGGTTGTCATGTTGAAGGTGATGTTTCACATTATATTAAGGTTGTTAAGGGGCGTGGTGCAAAAATATATTGTAAAGAAACATTTAATAATATGTTAATTGCTTCAATGTTAAGACTTAATAGCAGAATTAATGAAGTTAAAATTAATAAAAATAAAGAAAAAATTGAATCTAATATTTTTAAATTAAATCAATCTCAAAATCAATTTTTATCTTTATAAATAAAAAACTTTTTAAAATTAGTAATAACTTTAAAAAGTACTTTTTAGTGTGTCAAAATCCATAATTTTATAAAATTATTTATTCAATTAAAAATATAATTTTTAAAAAAGTTGAATTTTTTATAAATTTTGTTATCATTTATTCATAAGCGAGACATAATTTGTTTCTAATTACTTAATTTTATTAAAAACCTCAAAATAATATATACTACCATGAAATTAGGGGATAAGAATAATCTCACAATTGAAGCTGTCTCAACTGGAAGTTTATTACTTGATGAAGCAATTGGAGTCGGTGGGTATCCCAAAGGAAAAATTATTGAAATTTTTGGACCAGAATCATCAGGCAAAACAACCCTATCATTTCCATGCTATTGCTGCCCCTGAGTTTTTATATGTTATATCGTTTGTGTTATTTATTGTTTTGTTTTTTGGAATTTTTTTTTTAAATTTATTCAAAAAATGTGGAGTTTTTAAAAATGCAAAATGATTGAATTAAATTAAAAGAGTTTTTTATTCATATATTTTTGTTTATAGATAAAACGAATGTTGAAAGTATTATAATGTGGAATTTAACACAAAATGAATATTTAACTTTGATTGTTGGTGTTTGAATTGTGATTTTGTTTTTAACTTGGTTTTTCTTGTGAATGGTTTTTAAAATAGTTGGGTATTTTAAATAATGAAAAAGTTTATATTTTTCTTTAAAAACTATTGTTATATTAGTGGTTCAATGCTTTTGTTTAGTTTAATTGATTTATTACTTTGGTTAATTTCTTTGTATTGTGTTGGTTTAGTATTTTGAATATTATTTGCTTTGCAATGTGTATATTTTGTGTGATGATTGTGAAAAAATATTTTTTATCAGTTAAATGCTTTTCGGTTAGTAAATTTTGGCTGTATAAATTATTTAAGGGTATTTAATATATTTTAAGAAATTATGGAATAAATAATCCACATACTTAATTTAAAGATACCATGTTTAATTTTGGCTGTATAAATTATTTAAGGGTATTTAATATATTTTAAGAAATTATGGAATAAATAATCCACATACTTAATTTAAAGATACCATGTTTAATTTTATTGTCAACAAATTTTTATATTTTGTATAATGTACGATGAAGCTCCAAAAAAGCAACTCTTGTTAAAGGGTTGTTTTTTTATTTGAAAAATCCATTTTAGTAAATGGTTTAATTATTCTTATTTAATTTCTTTATATTTTTATACCCTACTTTTTTTTTATACAGTCTAAATTGTTTGAGATAATCCGTTATCGGTAATTATTGGTAAGTTAGGAACTGGTAAAACATTACTTTTAACTTATTTGTCGCAAACTATGAAATTATTGACAGATGAAATTTATAGTAATTATCCGTTAGAAGATGATAAAGTTAAAGTTTTAACATTTAAAAATTTAGATTTTACCGATAGAACAAAACCGGTTCCCCCAGATGATAGTGTTATTTTATTTGATGAAAGTTATTTGTATATTGATGGAACTAGTCCTCATGATGAGAAAAAAGTTTATAGTGGTAAAATACCGTGAATTGTTTTAGCGACACATTTTGGACATCGTGCGTTGTTTACTGCTCAGCGTGAGGTTATGATTTGAAATAATATTCGCCAGTTAGCAAGTGGAATTATTATTCCAATTTCATTGAAGATAACGAAACTATTACATTTTAAAAAAAAGATTTAATTTTTTTAATCGTTTCTTTATTATGCAAATTGGTATTTTCCAAGATATAACGGATTATGAAATTTGAAAAACAAAATCAGTAGAACGAACAGCAGAAGGTAAAAGAGCAAAACATAAGTCAGATGTTGGGTTAGGAATTCGGTTTTTTAAAATAATTATTCCGCTTGAATTTGCCAATAAGTACGATAGTCAATGGTTAAAGTTTGTGCGTGATTTAAAAAATGATGAAATTATTGATAAAAAAGAATATTATTGGTCAGAAATCACATAACTAGCAAAACTAATGTTAATTTCGTTGTATAAAGCATCATCACTAATTTTAGTTTGATATCATCCTAGTGGTTCAATATCTTCGAATTCTAATGCTGGTGACATATATGATCAAGTAATTGAACTATTTTGTAATAATTTTAATACTTCATAATGACCCCGCACCACCATTTCAAACAATTCGTTGATTATTTTCGGTTGCAATTTTAATCATATTATTTAAAAAAGAAAAAATTATTTTTTTAGTCTTTTTTATAAAATAATTTGTTAAATTAAAAAATACTTGCAAAAATTTTGCAAATAAAATATAATAACAATGTAGTTAAAATAGGTTACATAAAGACTAATTAGTTATTAATATGGTCATGGTCCAATCTTAATAATTAATTGTGTTTTTAATTATATGTTTCCTTTGTAAAAAACTACAAAATGAAGCTAACATTGCAAGTAAGTACTCTAATTGTATAATCATTTAACGGTCCAAAATATTACTTTTAAAGTAATTGTTTATAAAATTATTTAATATTATCTAATTGCAATGTATATTTGATGCTTTATTAAAAAGCTATTATTTAGATGATGATCAATTAGATTATTTGCATAAACATTACCGACCAATTTTTACTTTTGATGATAATGAATCATGTATTTGTTTAAGTAAAGAACAGTATGCAAATTGTTGTAAAACAAAGGTATTAAATTCAACTAAAAATCGCGCCAAATATATTATATTTGATGCTTTATTAAAAAGCTATTATTTAGATGATGATCAATTAGATTATTTGCATAAACATTACCGACCAATTTTTACTTTTGATGATAATGAATCATGTATTTGTTTAAGTAAAGAACAGTATGCAAATTGTTGTAAAACAAAGGTATTAAATTCAACTAAAAATCGCGCCAAATATATTTCAATTTTACAAGCAGTAGGAAACTTAGTTTTAAAAGAACAATATATTCAACAAGAAACAAAGCATTATCAACAAGTTTTAAAAAATTGTACTAAACAAAAATGTATTTTACAAGAATGTAATAATAAAGTTGCTCAGCATAATCTTTATTCGTTTAATATTACTAAAAATCATTATTATTTAAATCGTTATCATTCTAAACATTTTTTTAAAAATATTAAGACATCTTTTTTAGATTTATCAATTGCAGAGCAAGCACCTTATTTTTTTAATGTTTTTTGTCAAAAACATTTAACTGAATATGTTAAATCAAACAAAACACTTGTTCCACAGTTAGAAGCATTATTAATGAATATTAACGATAATTTAGTTGATCATCAAGAACTTTATGAAACTTATGTTAATTATTATTATAGTTTAAGTGTTGCTGAACAAGTTATTTTAACAATTAAACTTCGTCGAATTATGAAATTAGCATTAGTTTATCAATTAGAATTGTCTCGTTTACTAAATGATTTGGATAATCAACAACATAGTTATGTTGTTAAAAAAATAACTTTGCCAAAAGAAATTCATTCAATTGTTTGCAATGACATTTTATTAGCTCAATTAACTCCAATTACTTTTCAAGCAATTAATTCACCAAATAATCCGTTTTTACCAAATAAAATTTTATACACAAGATTAGTTAATAATGTGAAAAAAGGGGAAGTTTATTTTATTTATCAGAAAAATAATCGTATTTTTAATACTTACTTTACTGAATGAGAAGAAAAAAATAAAAATGACAAACAATGACAAAACTATCTATCAAGTATTATTCTTAATCAAGGTACCCATTTTTTAATTGATAAAAAATATTATGATAAACTAAATCAAAAAACAAAAGATTTAATTAATATTTATTATTATAACCGGTTTGAACAACCACGAAATTCAGCAGAAGAATTAATGCTTCAAACCTTTATTAATAATTTTAATAATGGTATTAATATTTTAAAATAGGAAGTTGATGAAAATGACAATCTTAGGATGAATTATAATTGGATTTTTTCTTAGTTTATTATTTATTTTTGTTGGTTTTTTAGGATGATTTTATCAAAAAAAACAACAACTTTTTTTCCAAATTTACAAACAACTAGAAGTTGAAAATCAAGAATATATTAATAATAATTTATCAAAATTAACTTTGCAAGAAATTAACGTTAAATTCAAATTAGAACCAGGTGAAAAAGTATTTAGTAATATTCCTGTTATTATTTACCTTCAGCATAAATTAAAAAGCAGTCAAACTCATTCTAAATATACAATCCCATTTTCAAATGGTATTAGTGTTGGTTATGGCGAAGGCAAAAGAATTAAAGAAATGTATCAAATTCCATTTCAAAATGGTCATATGTTTATTACAAAACGAAGAATTTTAATTATAAATGAAGAAATTACTACGATCTGACCATTAAGTGAAATTAATAATCTTGAATTAAGTATTTTTCGGATTAATAATATTCTATGCCAAGGGTTTTATTTATATACGGAACAAAAACGTTTTATAATCATTGTAAAAGGCTTAGAAACGCCATATCTAATTTATAAGGTGTGAAAACATGAATCATAGTTATTTAATTGGAATTATTTTATTTAGTACTATTTTAGGTGGTGCAATAATTATTGTTGCTATTTTAGCTTTATTCCAGGAACAAAAAATAAAAGATTTCAAACAAAAAAAAACGAACTTCAAACAATGATTAATAATCATCAACAATTTTTAAATGCTAACTTGGTGGCAATTCAAATAAAATATGAATTACCAAAAAATGAAATTTGTTATTATCAAGCACCAATTAGTGGTTATGAAATAACAAAGCAAAAAGAACTTAAACAAAATGTTTACTATTTAACTCAACAAATGAAAGAACAATATTATGTTGAATACTTGACTGGTTATTTAAATCTTACTACTAGTAATAGTAAGGAAAAAATTAATGGGATCATTTATGTTACAAATTACCGCTTAGTTTTTCAAATCAAAGATGAAAATCTTCTCATTTGATTAAAAGATATTAATTTTGTTTTACCAAGTGTTTTTAACCTTAATGGTTTTTATCAAATCGGTTTTTTTATTAGTACTACTGAAAAAATTTATCGCTTTATTACAAATGATGTTAAAATATCAATGACAATTTTTAAAACATGACAGCAAAATAGGGGAGGCTAATTTAACAATGAAAATGAACATTATTTTAGTTTTTTCATTAATTTTAATGTTAGCTTTATATACTTTTCATACTTTATTTTTTATTCATTATCAAAAACAAAAAGAAAATAATAAAGCAAATAAAGAATATAAATGAAAAGCAATGCTAATTTTTATCTTTATTACCATCTATCTATTTTTAACTCCACTTAATATTTTCATTATTATTGATTATATTTTATTAATGACTTTATCAAGTATCCCAAATACTTTTGCTTATTTATTTGTAATTATTGCAATTTGTAATTATGGCTTAATTTTAAGTTATTTAATTATTCAAACATTAGTTAATAATAGTTTATGAATTAAAGTAAATGATGAAACTATTTTCTTTCTAGATGAAGAAATTATGCTATCACAAGTAATTGGCATTGATATCAATGGTTTGTTTAATAAAGTTATTTACAAAGTTGATGGTGAAATTGAAAAAAAAGTTATTGTTGGGAAAAAAACATTTCAATTTTTAGAGCAAATTAAATTAACAAATTAAAAAACAATCAACGTGTTGGGAAAAACCAGTTGATTGTTTTTTTCTGTTTATGTAACAAAAATAATTATGTTGGCGAAATAAGGATTTATGTAAAATATTTTTTTATGGTAACTTAATTAATAAAAAGAAAAGATAAGAGATAATCTAAAGGGGAGAGATAGTAGTATAATTATAAATCCTTTATATAATTATTCTGTTTACTTTAGAGATTTAGGAAAAATACTTTCACATTTTGTATTTTTGGTTTTAATATTAAAATAATACAATATTTTTTTATTTTTTAATAAAATAAAATATTTTTCCAAAATTAAAATATTACTATTATTAAAATTTTACAAAAGAATTATATTTTTTTTGTCATATTACTTACCTTTATAAAGATTGTATAAATTATTTAAGTGTAGAAACCACACACATTTTGTATTTTTGGTTTTTACAGTTTTGGAAAGTAAATTTTTTTAATATTTTTAATTGAGGAGTTGAAATTATGCAAACAAAACATTATTTTATTTTGTGGTCCTTA
>NZ_PUUH01000297.1:0-6545 GCF_002968355.1 Spiroplasma sp. ChiS
CTGTTATTGAGGAGAATGAATAATGAATATAACAGAATCAATTAAATTTGACAAACTAAAAGAAGAAAATGAATTACTTAAAAATGAAATTACAGAATTAAATAAAGATTTAAATTGAAATTTAAAAACTGAAGAAGTACTTAATAAAATGATGGAAGACCTAATAAAAATAAATGAAGCACTTAAAGCAGAACTTGCTGAGTTAAAAGAACAACAATTATATTATGACACATTACCTAGTAAGGAGGAAAAATTAAATAATGAGGAAAAGTTGTCCTAAATGTAGATTAAAAATAGATGGTGATGATAAATATTTATGATGCAGTAATGATTATTGTATTTTAGCAAAAAAATCATATATTCTTAGAAAGAAAAAATAATGAATATATCATAATTAATTAAATATGACAAACTTAAAAAAGAACTTGCTGAAAAAGATAAAGAAATTAAAAAACTAAAATCAAAACATTTATTTAAAGAAGACTTTTATTTACTTTGTGAAGAAGATAAACTTACATATGATTGAGAAAGTTTACAAACTGATGAAAACAATTATATTATGACAAATTACGTAGTAAGGAGGAAAAATTAAATAATGAGGAAAAGTTGTCCTAAATGTAGATTAAAAATAGATGGTGATGATAAATATTTATGATGCAGTAATGATTATTGTATTTTAGCAAAAAAATCATATATTCTTAGAAAGAAAAAATAATGAATATATCATAATTAATTAAATATGACAAACTTAAAAAAGAACTTGCTGAAAAAGATAAAGAAATTAAAAAACTAAAATCAAAACATTTATTTAAAGAAGACTTTTATTTACTTTGTGAAGAAGATAAACTTACATATGATTGAGAAAGTTTACAAACTGATGAAATAACAATTGAAATGCACTTAAAATATTGTGAAAGTAATAATCATAGATATTGCCTAATTAAAGATATTAATAATTTACCAAGTAAGTTAGAAAGTAAGGAAGATAAAATTAGTTGAAGATAAATTTAGTTATACAGTGACAGTGATAAATTATTTATCTGATATTAAATGACAAAAAGAGTCAGACAAAAATATAGAACCAGTTTGTTAAGAAGTGATTTTTTGGTTTAATTAATTATTTATTTTTAAAATACTATTAGATATTAATTTTAGGAAAAATAAAATTAAAAGCAAAAAAAGTGAGGTAGGTGTTAAATATGATAAAAAAATTTATTTAAACCAAAATTTAATTTCACAAGAAATAAAAAATAAAACGTATATTTTAATAAACAAACAAAAAGATTGTGTTGTTTTAGATAAAAATTGTTTAGGTTTATCAAATTATAAAAATTAATTTTTGTTTAAAAATTGATGAAAATAAAAATTATGCGGTTCATAGTAGTATCAATAATAAAAATGGTAATATTGTGGGAAAAAATTTAATTTTATCTTTTGAAAAATTAAAACATGAAAACAAAAAACAGTTTAATTCGCAAAACAACATTGATGCTAATAATGATTTACTAAATAAATATGATAATCATTATAAAAATAATAAAATACAACAACAAAAATTAACATCAGAAGAATTAAAACAATTACTAGAAGATTTAGAAAATATTGATAACCCCAATTATTGAGATAATGGTTTTTATTTAGGATACAACAAATATGAAAAAATTACTTAGTTTTTTAGCAATATTTTCGTTATCGTGTACAAACACAGTGAATTTGATTAGTTGTGGTAATATTGCAAATAACAAACCACACTTACCACCAGCAAAACCAAAAGAACCAATAGTCAAAGATGTTTTTACTATGAAAAATTAAACCAAGAAATTACAGCAGAAATCAAAGAATATGATGAAGTAATTAAAGAAATTGAAAATAGTAAAAATGATTATGAAAACGAAACAGATTATCATACAGAATTAAACCAATCACAAGCAGAAAAATTTATTAAAATTTCTGAACTAAATAATTGCGAATATCAAATTTTACTATGTCAAAAAGAAAATGAGTTTATAGACGAACAAAAACAACAAGCAATTAAGTTGTTAAAAAAACAAATAAACAACTTAAATAGTGCTTTAAATTTATTAAGCGAAAATAAAAATAGTGATTTTGACCAGAAAGATTTAGAAAAAATAAATACAAAAATTAAAAATATAAAAACAATTTTAGACGAAATTAAAGACAATTAAGGAAGAAATGATTTATGTATAGATAACAAAAAACAAAATAAAAGCAAATATAAAGATGAAAATACATCAATAGATTAAATTAAAAAAAACATAAATAATGAAAATAACACAAAACAAGATATTAATTATCTTGTTTTTTTAGAAAGAGGTACAGAAATGATTAATTGTCCATTTTGTAAATATATTCATAATATTTATAATGAAAACAATATGAATATATTATTTTTTTGTTCTTATAGGTATCCCAATCCATGAATCGTTTTAGAAAAAAGAAAAATTAGAAGAATGACGGTTTATTATGTTTAAAGTAATTGAATTATTTGCTGGAATTGGAAGCCAAAGAAAAGAATTAGAAAAGATTGGAATTAACCACAAAGTAATTGCATTTTGTGATAACGATAAATACGCTGAAAAATCATATCGAGCGATTTTTAATGATTATGACACACCAAATTTAGGTGACATTACTAAATTAGAAACTTTACCGTATGCTGATTTAATAACTTGATCATTTCCATGCCAAGACATATCAAATGCCAATAATAACGGGCAAGGATTAAATGGCAAACAAAGTGGTTTAGCTTACAAAGTTGTTGATTTAATAAAAAAAATGGCAACAAAACCCCAATATCTTTTAATGGAAAATGTACCAAATTTATTAAGTAAAAAGTTTTTTGTTGGATTTCAAAATTTACAAAATCAACTTAATAAATTAGGATATCATAACCAATATTTTACAATGAATGCCAAGGATTATGGAATTACCCAAAATAGAAAAAGATTGTTTATGATTTCAACATTAAAGCAAGATTTTAAATTTCAATATCCCCAACCTTGTAATTTAAAATTTTTAGTAAAAGATATTTTAGAAAATAATGTAAATAAAAAATATTTTATTAGACAAGAATCAATGAAAAAAAGCAATTGAAAACAATAAACTTAAAATCATTCAACAATGTTCTTATACAATTACAACAAAACAAATGCGATGAGGAAACGCAGGAATTATTGCAATTCCCAATGATATAAAAAAAATTAATGATGGAAAATTAATGATTAATCTGAGAAATTATAATCAAGTTAATATTTTTAATGATATAACAAAAAATAATCTTATTCCAACCATTACAACAGCACACGGAAGACCACCACAAATTGCATTGCCAATTAAGGATTATGGTAATTTTATTGTTTTACCACGAGCAAAAGATGGTTTACTAGTTAATGGATCATATAATCGGTTTTGAAAAACAGAAAATAATTATATGGGAACAATCGCAACAAATAATGTCAATAAAATTATGATTGATAATAAAAAACAACAAGATAGTAGTAAAATACTATCTTTTTTAATTGATGAAAAAGAATACTTTTTACGAGTATTAACTCCACGAGAATGTTGATTATTAATGGGATTTAGTAATAAAGATTTTGATAAAGCAAGCAAAGTTGTTTCAGAAACCCAACTTTATTAACAAGCTGGCAATAGTATTGTTGTTGATGTGTTAGAAAAAATATTTACAGCAATGTTTGAAATAGAAAAGAAAAATTAAAGATGCAAAATAAGAGAAAAGTTTGGTGAAAATGACTTTTATATCCTTTAACAATTATTATTGGAATTTTGTTTCTAGTAATTTCCCCTATTTTGTTTTTAATTGCCCTTGGAATTGATTGTGATTTTATGATTGGTGATTTATTATTGCATTTATTTTACTTACATTTCGGAAGGAAAGAAAAAAATGACTAAGAAAAACAATATTAAAAATTACTTTAATAATCAACAGCAATATTATCGAAAAAAGAAAAATATTTATTATCAAAAAAAGAAACAAATTCAGTAAAAGCAAATTTTTAAAATAACAAAGGAGGATGAAAATATGAAATTAAACAACACAGCAGATTTTAGTGGAATAATGGATGTTGTTATATTATGAAGTAATGTTGTTTTGGGAGTAATAATGGGTTTGGCAGTTATTTTTGCAATTTGAAAATTAATTATTATTTTAATTTCAATAATGCGAAACGCTGATAATCCTGAAGCAAGAAGAAATGATTTAAGTGCTTTAAAATGGCTGATTATAGCAATTATTATAATATTGGTTATGATTGCTGTTATGAATGTTATTTTACAAGTTATCAAAACATATAACCCTAGTATTGGAACATAGTTGATAAAAAAATGAAAGGAAGTTAAAAATTATGATACTTAATGCACTGTATAAACTAATATGATCAATTTTTGTACAAGGGCCATTGCAATTAATCGCATCATTTAACACTGTTTTAAATTATTTAACAGGAGGTGTTGTTGGTGAATTAATGTTTGGATCAAAGAAAGAATTTAGTTTTCAAAATATCCCAATGGCATTCTGATATTTTGTCATTACGGCTTTGTGCTTATTTTCCTTAATATTTACAATTACTATGATTAAAATTTTGTTTCAAGATGCTACCGAAACAAAAACAAAATTTATTGTTGCTTTACAAAATGGTAGTAAAGCGTTTGTTTTTATCTTTTTAATTCCAATCTTTTTCTTTTTGGCTAATTTTGCAATTGCTAACATTGCCAAAATGATTACATCGGGATTTGGTGGTGAAAACGGAAATATTGCAAACTATCTATACAATATCGGAAATACCAATTGAGATGGTAGTGGTGATAATATACCAAGCAATTATGCTTATCCTGATAATATTGGTGATTTTAATATGATTGCCAAAGTTTTTGGAGTGTGATTTATGTTGTTTGCAATGTTTATGATTGGAATTGCTTTGGTACAAAAAATAATCGAATTGTTTTTCTTATTTATTATTTCGCCATTAGTAATGGTTATTATGACAATTGACAATGGTAAAGGAGCATTTATTTGAAAAGATATGGTAATTGTAAAATTTCTAGCATCAACCGCTACTTTAACAGGATATTTTATTTTTATGACAACAATCGAAACAATTTTAAGCACTAATTTAGCAGGTTTAGACATTGAGGGGATTTAAAAATCATTGTTTGTTATTCTGTTTATGTGCGGTGGCGGATTAGCGGTAATGGTGTTTTCGGATGTTGTTGCCAATCTGATTGGCGAAGCAGCTGGCGTTCGGGAAGGTATGAGTTCAATGAAATCAACTGTTGCTGGTGGAATGATGGCAATGGGAGCTGCTAAAATGGCAGGAAAAGCATTCGGATTTGCTAAAAGTAAAAGAGCCAAACGAGCAATGGCAATGGGTGGTACTAGTATAGCAGATAAAACCATGAATGCGATGGGTTCTGGTGATGGTGATTGAGGGGATAATGAAACATCAAACAGTCAATCTCGCCAAGAAAAACCACTAGACTTTTGTCATTTCTGACACGCGACCGAGGGAATGAGTTCTCGCGCTGGAATTGTTGGCTTAGCAGGCTTTGGACTTGGTGTCACAACCTTGGCAACAAGTAAACTAGTGGGAGCAGCTCGCGGTGGTGGGGCAAAAGGATTCTTCCGCCAAATTGGAACTGGGATTTCAACACCATTTAAAGCAATTGGTTAAAGATTTAATCCACAATTGGCTAGCAAAGGAGATAAAACTAATAAAGGACATACAAAATTATACGGTGATATAAAAGAAAAATCTTTAAACAAAAAACTAGGGAAAGTAGAACGCACATTTACTAGCAAGAATAGTTTTTCATATCTTAAAGAAACAACCAAAAGAGAGATGAAACATAACAAAAAAGTTAAAAAACAAGGTAATATAGTTGATGTTATTAAAAAACATAACGATAAATCTGATGCTAGACAGAAAAAATGAGATGAAAAAGCGACCAAAAAAGCAGAAAATAAAAAGTCATAATTTAAAAAATCATCTGACAAAAACAAAAAAATACGGTATAATGTAAATAAAAAAGGAGTAATAAATCATGGGATTATGACGATTATTAGGTGGCTAAGTCAACTGAGAACGCGTTGCCATAATGCAAGACAGAGGTCTTGCAACTGAAATCCATATTTCTATTATTGATGCACTCGGGGGAGGATCATCAATTAATATTTCTCTAAGCATTGATAGATTAAAAGACGATGACAAAAATAATGTTATGTGAGTATTAGAAAAATTTGGTCGTATTATCCCAACAACTGCTAAATATACATGATTAAAAAACTCACATATTAATAATGCAAGTGAATTACACCCTAAAAATAATGATTCAAAACAAATAAGATGAGATCAAGCATGAGAATGATATGACGAATATAAAAGCGGAGCAATTCCTTTTCTCGAATATCGGATTCAAATCTGCGAAAAAGAATTGGAAGAAATGGAAGAAGATTTAAAACATTTTAAAGCTACAATTAATAAATTTGGTAAAAATCGTACTCAAAT
>NZ_PUUH01000298.1:0-6519 GCF_002968355.1 Spiroplasma sp. ChiS
TAATTTGATTTAATAAAACTTTGTGATTTTCACAAGTTCATAAAATTTTATTTGTTTCAAATTCTTCGGTGATAAATGATGATAATTTATAACAATTAATAACATCACATATTTTTTGTTGTTTAATAATTTTCATATTCTTCGGTGATAAATGATGATAATTTATAACAATTAATAACATCACATATTTTTTGTTGTTTAATAATTTTCATTTTTATAAATCAAATTTAATATTAACCATAATAAATATCTTCAAATCATTCTGTTTTTCCGCGATGTTTAACTTTATGAATTCGCTTTGGCATTCCGCATTTACTGCATTTAATCATAATGTTGATTTTTTCCATTTTTAGTTTCTCCAATCTAATATTTAACGATTGATTTATTAATATAACTAAGTGAAACAAAACAAGGACAACACCTTTACTAAGTTAGTATGTGTATTATTTACTAATTTCTTAATTTAATATGGTTTTTTTCAGAAAGGAAACAACTTTTTTATTATTTTAAAAATTATAAATATATAAAGATGCTGTCCTTGTTTTGAATCAATTAGTTATTTTAGGTTTTTTCAAATAAAAAAACCATTTTAGTAAATGGTTTAATTATTCTTATTTAATTTCTTTATATTTTTATACCCCAATCTTTTTTATGCAGCCTAATATTTTCAATTTCATAAGTTGGCAATAATCCTCATTGTTTGAAAAAAGGTGCTAAATTATAGCCAGTTACTTCCGAAGTTATTTTAATAAATTCTTGTTGTTGTTTATCATTCGTATTAAAACGAATAAATGAATTAGGGTCTTGATTAATTTCACGATATTTTTGACTTAATAATGGAAAAAAATTTTTCCCAAATGCCATATGTAATTGTCAAAACATTCCTAATTTAGTTCATAAACCTTCATCACCGTGCATATTATTAAAATCTTTTTCATTAATAGGTCTCGATAAATACGCTTTTATTCACTTTTGTTTTTCTGCTTTTTTAAAAATTCTTAACTAATAATTTGATTTTTCTTGAATAAATAAGGCACTTATATTAACTGTAACTTCAGTTAAGTCCGTTCATTTATATTGTTCTGTTTGATAAGTATGCCCCGTTTCATGTCATAATCCTCATTGATCATTAAGAGGATTTAAAAATAAATCTTTTCCCGCATTAGCACTATTGTGAAACATAATTCGACCATAACTAGCATTTGCATAACCACCACTCTTGTCTGCATTAGCAATATGATGTACTGCGTATATTTTTTATTTAAACCAGAATAACTTTCATTTAAACCATATATTTCATTGCTTCAATGTCAAACATTATCTCAATGCAATAATGTATCATTAAAAGAACGTTCAGCATTGGTAATACTTGATTTCTTATCATTTTTGTTTGCATTGTCGCAAAATAATGTTTTGATATAAATTCAACAAAAGGTGAATCAGTTGTTTGAACTAAACGAATAAATTCATTTTCATTTGTTTCGTTTATTTTAAAAGTTGGAACTTTAATAATACCTCATGGATTATTAGATGTTATATTTAATATTTTTAAAGAAGTTTGATTATTATCAACAATATAAAGCATTCCTGATTTATGAGGAGTAATTAAAGTTATCTCGCCAGTAATGCCATATTTGGTAAATTGCGAATATTCATCATTAATCCCTAAATCAGCATATGTTCCTCATTGCCCAATTACAAAAGCGACTGGAATGTTATTAGTATTTACAGTAATTTTATAACTAAACCTGCTCGCAAAAAATAGCCCATTGGTTTTAATTCAGAATGATCAAATCATCGATTTTCTCTAAATCTTGCTTCTCCTACTGTAACAATCCCAAAATTTTGAATATTATTTTTAATTGATTTTATATTAATGTTTTTATGATATGAACTTACAGCAACGACACTTGGAATCTCACTTCCAACTATAGCTACTGTTCCCAAATAAACTAATAATTTTTTCATAGTTAGTTTTCCCCTTAATATTTTAAATTTTTGTTTTTTATTTTTTTAACATAAATTTAAAACATCAGGTGGTTTGAATTCTTTTACAAATAAAGAAACTCAAATTATAAGTAAAAAATTAGTTAAGATTATTGTTCTTTTAAAATATAAGAGTTCAATAAAATAAAAGATTAATAACATAAATACTCCTCGTTTTCTTGCAAATCGTGTTTATTTTATTAACCTGAGTCAAAGGTTTTACAATTTGATTATAGCAGTTTGTTTTATTAATACAATAAATAAATAAAAAAATTGATATAATTTATCTGTTAAGGCAATTAATAAATAATAAATTTTATAACTTAGGAAGGATAGAAAAAACTATGTTATTTTTAACAAATATAACAAAATCACAAGAAATTTGAAATAAAATTATTTCAATTGGAATGCCATCAACAATTGCGGTTATCGTGATTATTTTATTATGCTTAATTATTAAATATCTTAAAATTAAACGAATTACTTATACAATTATTTTATTAATCATTATTGCTCTAATTTGTATTGCAATTTGATATTTTAAAGACAATATCTTAGGAATTGTCTCAGAATATATTAAAATTGATAAGATAAAAACATTATAAATCTAATAATGTAAATAGTATTAGATCCTATTTTAAGAACTGTGCAAGGAATTATTAAAGCGGCTACAAAAGTTGCTGATTTTACCTATGATGTTTTTAAAGATAACAATGGTAGTGCATTAAAAACGGTTAATTTAAAAGATAGTAAAGTTAATTCATTACAGTTTACATAAAGTAAAAATAAATATATAAAAAGACTGATTTTAAATCAGTCTTTTGAGTATTATGTTTCGTTAATTAAATTCCTAAGTCAGGATAACTTGATGCTTTTGGTTGTTTGTCTTCATCATTATTTACTACAACAGCTTCAGTTGTTAATAACAAGGCACTGACACTACCAGCATGTTGTAAAGCATAACGAGTTACTTTAACTGGGTCAACAATTCCTGCCTCAATCATATTTTCTCATGTATTTGTTGCAGCATTATAACCAATATTTTCACTTTGTTCTTTTAAATTATTAACAATAATTGAACCATCAACACCAGCATTAGCAGCAATTTGACGAACTGGTTCTTCAATTGCTCGTAATACAATATTTAATCCTAATCTTTCTTCATCATTTAATTTTAAATTTCCTAATTTTTTTCCCACTTGTACTAATGCTGTTCCACCACCAGCAACAATACCTTCCTCAACAGCAGCTTTAGTTGAATTTAAGGCATCTTCAATTCGTAATTTCTTCTCTTTCATTTCTGTTTCAGTTGGTGCACCAACTTTAATAATTCCAACACCATTAGCAAGTTTAGCTAATCTTTTTTTCAATTTATCTTGTTCAAATGTTGATTTTTCATTTTCAATTTGATGACGAATAAAATCTTTGCGAGCTTCAATTTCTGCACGTGTCGCTTTTCCTTCAATAATTGTTGTTGTATCTTTTGAAACAATTACTTTTTTTGCAGTTCCTAAATCATCTAAAGTTAAGGTTTTTAAATCCATTCCTAAATCACCATTAACAAATTTACCTTTTACTAACATAGCAATATCTTCTAATAAATCCTTACGGTTGTTTCCAAATTCAGGCGCTTTAACAACACAAATATTAAAAGCACCACGCATTTTGTTCAATAATAATGTTGGTAAAACATCACCATCAACATCATCAGCAATAATTAATAATGGACGTCCTTCTTCAACAATTTTTTCTAAAATTGATAGAATTTCTTTCATATTACTAATTTTTTTATCCGTAATTAAAATATATGGATTTTCAAATTCTGTTAACATTTTTTCACTATCAGTGACCATGTATTGTGATAAATATCCTTTATCAAATTGTAATCCTTCAGTAACACTTGTTTCAGTATTAATTGTTTTTGATTCTTCAATCGTAATAACACCATCATTACCAACTTTGGCCATAATTTCAGCAATTAAAGCACCAATTTCAGGGTCTTTTGAACTGACACTTGCAACTTGTGCAATTTCTTCTTTTGACTTAATTTCCTTTGCTGATTGTTTTAGTAAATCCACAATCGCTTTAACTGTTTTTTCAATTCCATTACGAATAGCTACAGCATTTGCACCAGCGGTAATATTTTTTAATCCCTCTTTAACAATTGCCTGAGTTAAAACAATTGCAGTTGTTGTTCCATCACCAGCAACATCATTTGTTTTATTAGCAACTTCAGCAACTAATTTTGCTCCCATATTTTCAAAATGATTACTTAATTCAATTTCCTTTGAAATTGTAACACCATCATTAGTAATTAATGGTGAACCATAAGTTTTTTCTAATAAAACATATTTTCCTTTTGGTCCTAAAGTAACTTTTACTGCATCAGTTAATTTATTAATTCCATTAAGTAACTTCATTCTTGCTTCTTCAGCAAATTTAATTGATTTTGACATAATTTCTATTCCCCCTTTAATTTTATTCTTCAATTACACCTAAGATATCTTCATTCGAAATTAAAACTAATTTTTTATTATTAAATTCAATTTCAGTTCCAGCATATTGGCGATAAAGAACTTTATTATTTATTTTTCCTTCAAAGGCCTCATCTTTACTAACTTCGGTACTAATTGCAATTATTTTTCCAATATGACTTTTGCTTTTTTCATCTTCTGGTAAATAAATTCCATTAATAAATGTTTCTTTTTTTTCTTCTTTTTCTAAGACAATATTTTTTCCTAGTGGTTTAATCATATAACATTCCTCCTTATTAATATGACTATTAGCAAATGGCATATGTAACTGCCAATAATATATTTAACAAATTTTATTAAAAAATGCAAGTATTTTTAGAACAATATAAAGTACTTTTTGATAATTTTATTTTAACGATTCATTTCATCTTCATCATCTCTAATATTTAGTTGAAATATACTCAGATAATATTCTTTTTTCAATTTTTTTATTATAAACTTCTCAAACTATAATGTCTGGTGATACTTTATCAACAATTCGGATACGTTGTTTTTTGTTACTATTATTTCAAACAGCATCAATTTTGTTTCAATTATTTCATACCAAATTAGCAAATGATTCCATATATTTTAATCTTTTAATTCCTCAATCAATACAAACATTTCTTGTTTTTGAAAAAATTTCTGCGACAAAAAAATTAATAAATTCTTCTTTTGTTTGTACAATAGTACGATAAATAATGATTTGAGTTCATAATGCTGGTCGAAATGAAGCATATAAGAATTTAGTACTTGTAAAAATACTTTCTGATGAAGTTTCAATTTCATCTTGATTATCATTAAAACTTCTTTTGACCCTACCTTCTTGTTTAACATTGTTTGTTACATTCTCTTGGTTATCTTGACTAATAAAATAGGCATTTATTAAAAATGAGCCAACATTAATAATAACAATTAACATCAATGCATTTTTTTCATTAAGATTATCCTTTCTGTTTATTTTTTTTAATTGATATATTTAAATCTTATATTGTAAATTAATTTTGTAAATTGTAAATGCAACTGCAACTTGATTTGTTTAAAGGTACTGGGGTACTTTATATATATTGTAAAGATGCAAGTAGGTAATTCCAACCTTGTTAATATGATATTATATCTTTTATTTTAAAATGCAATATTTTTTCAAAAAAAATTAAATATTAATATTTTGTAAAAATACCTCTTTGGAGGATAATCAATCTAAACTCGGTCGCGGCTTTTCATTAATAATTTTCATAACTTTATTAATTCCTTTTTGAGTAACAGTATTAAAATCAGTTCCTTTAGGTAAATATTCTCTAATATCTCTATTTATTATTTCAACTTTTGCTTTTTGTGTCGGAGTTCCAGCATCACAAAAATAAACATTAGCATTAGTAATTTTCTCCATCTATTTTCATTTACTAAATTCTTTACCTTGATCTGTAATAATTCCTTTTATATTTATCTTATAAAGTTTATTTCTAATAATACTTTTAAGAGCTTTATTAACCTCTTCTGAATTATGTTGATTTAATTTAAAACAAATCGTGTATAAACTTTTTTCTTCGGTAAAAGTTAAACAAGCAGATTGATGTTTTTTTTCAACAATACAATCCATTTGAAATCAACCAAAAGTTCCCTTTTCATGTTCTGCTTCATCAATAAATCTAATATTAGTTAATTTACCACGATCATCTTTTCTCTTTTTTGTTTTATATTTTTTACCTTTAAATGGTAATTTTTTCTTAATTTCAATATTTTCATCATTAAAAACTTTATATTGTATATTGTAAATGGAAATTCGCTTTTCCAAAGCTCTTATTAATTAGATAATAGCATCATATAAAAATAATGCAACTATTTTTGTGTTATTTTTTTAATTTGTTTTTATTTTAGCACAACGAAAAATAATTTATTAAGTTTTTCAATAAATTTACTTAGTAATTAATGTCATAAATTCAAATGCTTTTTTAGAGGATATTCAATTAAGACACGGTCGTAATTTGTTATTAACAGTTTTTATTATTCAATTTAATTG
>NZ_PUUH01000299.1:0-5820 GCF_002968355.1 Spiroplasma sp. ChiS
ATAACAAGTTAATTGTTCTAATTGTTGCTTAGTCAAAGTTGATGTATTTATGTAATAATAATTAAAATTAGCATTTACTGATTTATGAATAATTTTACAATCCTTAAAAATTTCATAACCTTTAAAGTCTTTTATTTTTCCTTTAAAAATAATTGATTGTATACTTTTAACTTCAATTTTTAAATTATTATTATTATATATTTCAATTCAATCTTTTAAAAATAATTGATTGTATACTTTTAACTTCAATTTTTAAATTATTATTATTATATATTTCAATTCAATCTTTTAATTTTTCTAACATTATTAATCCTCCTCAATAACAGTTAATTGTTCTAATTGTTTTTTTGTAATTTTAATATTTTTTAAATAAGCACCAGATAGATAAATTAACACCTTGTAAATCAGCATCTTTTAAAACATCCCAACGTAAATCAGCACCTCATAAATTAGCCCATTGTAAATTAGCACCAGCTAAAACAGTACGAGTTAAATTAGGACCATTTAAAAAAGCATCTTGTAAATCTAATACTTCAATTCTTAAATATTCTCTTATTTTTCAATTTTCAACAGTAACTCCTGTTAAATCTTTTATCATTTCGTGTAATGTTTTCATAATTTAATTCCTCCAAATTCTTTTCTGCAATTAAAGTATCAATATAGTCACAAGCACTTTCTTCTGAATGACATTCTTCTAATGCTTTATTAAATAAATCTTCTTCTGTGTAAACTTTGCCATCTTCATCTTTTCACATATATTCTTTTCACATATATTCATAATTTAATTCCTGGCTGCTTTTAATCTTTTTAATTATTTTTTTAATTTTAATGACTTCGATTATTCCATATATTGTAAAAGGCAATATCACTAAGCATGAAATAATATTTATTATGATTATTATTAATGTTCATATACTCATATTTAACTCCTCCTAATTCTTTTTATTTTCTGAACATATCGCATATTATGATCATAAAAGATGATCTTGTCTTATTTGTTTCTTTTTTCCACATTTGATACATATTGCACAACATTTAAAATAACAATTTACTATTCCATGTTTTGAATGTTTTGAATGTTTATAAAATCATTTTTCATTAATATATTTACTCATTTTTTATTTTTAATTCTTTTTAGTATTTAATGCTCAATGTTCATCAGTAATTTCATTGTGTGTAAGGATATATTTATTTTGTTTATCACATTTAAAGCAATAACCTCAATATCTTTTTTTAAGACAACTATTCTTTTTCATCTTTACCTCCTAAATTATTCCTTTTATTTTTTTCTCAAATTGTAATATTTTTCATCCATCTGATGCTAAATCTAAAATATCGTTAATTTTGTAATGTTCCATATAAGACGCAATAACACCTCATTTATCTTTAAATAAATTTAAGTACATTTTTGATCATTCTAAACATTGAAAATCATAATGTTTTTTATGATGTGAAATACGACAATCAATAGGTTGACAATTAACTCAATCAAATGATGTTGTTATTTCATCTTAAGTTTTATTAATATATTTACTTTTATATTCTGTCATTTTTTAATTCTCCTTTTTAACTCGCTGGCACTCACTCCCAAGTGAAAGTGCCAAAGCGAGAATTAGTTATATAAGTATTTATCTATTTATTTACTACGCCATCCGCTTTACTTGGGGGTAAGCGGTGGCGGTGTTATGTTTGTTTTAGCATCTATTAAAAATCTGCAACTATATTTTTAAATTAGACGCCAGACATATATATGTCTTCCTTCATCCGCACCATTTTAGGTCAAATCGTTCAGTTTTTGAAATTAAATTTACTTGCACCCATATGAAGGACCGAATGCTAATCGCAAATTTATTTATAAAGTGACCATCTCTATTTTTATTGTGGTTTGATGTTGACCTTGCACTTATCACCACTATCGCAAGTTATTGCGTCTATTATTTCCAGACTGATTACTGTTGGGTTAGACCACCAAAATATTTATTAAATTGTTAGATTGTTTTTTAAATAAAAAAACAACCCTTTAACAAGAGTTGTTTTGGCAAATTTCATTTTACAGGATACATTATTAATAACTTTTTCAATAGTTTTATATTTATGTTTTTCTGTCATTGTTAATTTTCTTTCCATAGTTATCACCAAATTAATAATATAAATAATTGCGAAATTTTTGTTAGATAACTATTACGAAATTATCACAAGATAAGGACAATTTTTTTTAAATAAAATTGACATTATGTCAAGACAGTGGTATATATATTACTGTAGCTTAGGATAAAATTTAAAATTAAAATGCAGGTGTAGTTTAATGGTAGAACTTCAGCCTTCCAAGCTGACTGTGAGGGTTCGATTCCCTTCACCTGCTCCATGATATTAATTGTTAGTTTAACAATTTTTTTTATGTTAAAATAAAAGGGTAAGGTGCAAAAGAGGAGTTAGTGATTCTTATGAAAGTCATTAAAAACAATAATAAAAAAGAGTCTACTAGTAATTGAGAACATTTACCACCAGAAATACAACATGATTTAGAATTTCATGCTTCACGAACAGTGTTTTGAAAAAGTTTTTTATTTTTAATTATTGAAGCAGTAGGGCCATTTTTATTATTGTTTTTTTTATCTTCTCCTGACTTAAGTTTTACCTACCATTATGATGTTGGAATTGGAATTGGTTTTGGTTTAACAATGGTTTTTAGTGTTTTTTTATTAACTTGTCTGGGGTTTTATTTTCATTTTCATCAAGCTGACCAGTTTACTTATACAATTGCATTATCTTGAATGCTATATGGCATTTACTTAACTGGATATTGATGAGGATGAGATAAGATTTTATATCGTTGTTTAGTATCATTTCTTTTTCTCTTAGGTGCTATTTTTGTTGGGACATTTATAACCGTATGAATGCGTAATCTTCGTGGATATTTTCAAATGAAAAAAAATAAGAAACAATCTGGATTACCAGTTAGCAATGAAAAAGAAAGCAATAATTCACCGGTTGATTCAGCACTAACAAAAAAAGAACTCTAATTATTTTTTTGTAAATTAGTTAATTTTAAATCAATAATTGTTAAAAAAATTTTTTCTTTTGTTTGTTCATACATATAATTCGCTCAATAAATTCATAGAATGTTTTGATAATACATTCATGCTGCTACTTTTTCTTGTTGCTGTGATGTTAAATTAAAAAGATTAAATCAATAAGTTTGTTCAGCTTTTGTTGTTAATGTTTCAGAAGCAAATGAAGCAATATCAAAAAATTTATCATTTAATATTGCATATTCAAAATCAATTAAGTAGAGTTTTTGATTTAAAAAAACTAAATTGCCACTATTTAAGTCATTATGGCATAAAACAAGTTCTGTTGGTTGCAATTTTGAATAATCAAGATTTTTTTCATATGTTGTTAAATTGACCAATTGCTTACAAATTGCCGATTTTAATGTTATTAAAAATTGTTTGGGATTAAATGTTTTAATTTGATTATTTGTATTAATTTTAGTTTTTCATAATTGTTTAATTATTGTAGCAACTTGGGTTAGGACTTGGTTTGTAAGCTTAACCATACTAAGGGATTGCAAAGTTGGATAATATGGTGTAACCAAAAAGAAATGTTCACCATCATAACCATAATCAACAATTGGTAATGTTAAATCACTATTTTTAATTTGTTCTAAAACAAAAATTTCATTTTGATGATCAATGAATAAATTAGTGAAAGGACTACTATAACGGATAAAAAGATTATCAATACTTTGATAATTTTGGTTCGTAATACCTAAATTTAATTTTGCTTTAATTTGGTATTTTATCATATTTCTGACTTCCATTCTGTATGATATATAGTATTAATTTTATTATACAATATATATAGTAAAGAAAAGCGGGGAAATAAAAAATGGAAGAAATTTGGATTGCTACTAATAATAAGAACAAAGTACGAGAATTTAAAGAAATGTTTGAAGGTATTAATATAATTGTTAAATCATTATTAGATTTAACAACACCTGTGCCTGAAATTCCTGAAACAGGAACATCCTTTGAAGAAAATGCATTTTTAAAAGCTGATTATTTAAGTAAAATGTTAAATAAGCCAGTATTAGCGGATGATTCTGGGTTAGAAATTATTGGTTTAGGAAATTTTCCTGGTGTTAATACTCGCCGTTGAGCAGAACCAATTACTGATAATAATATTATTAATAATTTATTAATTGAAAAATGTCGATCACTAGAACAACGTGATGCACAAGCAGTTTGTGTTTTATGTTATATTAATCCAATTACAAACGAAACAAGATATTTCCGTGGAGTAACAAAAGGCCTTATTACTGTAGAACCAAGTGGTACTAATGTTTTTGGTTATGATGCCATTTTTTTCTTACCTGAAATTGGCCAAACTTATGCTGAATTAACTATAATAGAAAAAAATAAGTATTCACATCGTTCAAAGGCTTTTCAGATGTTTAAAAAATGATGATTAGGAGGAAAAGATGAAAACAACAAAAAAAATTAACATTATTTTATTTGAACCAGAAATTGCACAAAATGTTGGAGCCATTATGCGAACTTGTGTTGCAATTAATGCTAAATTACATTTAATTGAACCATTTGGATTTATTTTTGATGAACGATTTATTACTCGTAGTAGTGCAAATTATGTTGATTTTGCTGATTATGAAACATATAATGATTGAAATCATTTTTTGCAATTAAATCCAAATCTTAAATTATATTGTGCAACTCGTTATGCTCAACAGCCACATAGTGCAATTGATTTTACCAAGGATGAAAAAATTTTTATTTTATTTGGACGTGAATCAACTGGTATTCCAACAGCAATTTTGAAAGAACATTTAGCACGAACTTTTCGCATTCCAATGTCAGAAAAAGTTCGTAGTTTAAATGTTGCTAATACAGTTGGAATTGTTGGTTATGAAATTATGCGTCAATTAGATTATCCCGGGTTATCTAAAGTTGAAATTCAAAAAGGGGCTGATTTTTTAAAACAAAAATAACAATGCTTTTTGTAAATTTTTTTCTTACTTTTGAAAAAAGTTTTTTCTAATTCTTTTAAGTATTGAGTTATATTGGTTGTTTTTAGAAAGGATGATAAAGAATGAATCAAGTAATATTGGTTGGGCAAGTAGAAGGAACTTATGAAATTATTTATGATAAAAAAGAAGCAGAACGAAAACTAATGAAATTTTTACTAAAGATTCAGCGACCTTTTAAAAATAAAGATGGTAACTATGACAGTGATTTAGTTAATGTTAAAGTATGAACAAATAATATCGATGATTTAGATATTAGTTTACGTGATAAAGCAATTATTGCCGTCAAAGGGCGAATTCAATCATTTCGTTCCAATAATTTTGATGAAGAAAATTATTATAACGATATAATTGCTGACCGTGTTACGTATTTAAGCAGTTTTAACTAACATTATTAATATTATTAACTTAATACCAATTAGCCATTTCCTTTGAAATGGCTTTTTATATAAAAAAGTTAAAATTTAGTAGTAAATAAACAATAGTTTCAATAAAAAAAGGATAAAATAAGTTCTTTTTAAGTAATTAGTTTTTTGTAAAAAAAATTAATATTTTTACTAAAAACGATTGCAAAAAAAATGAGGATTTTATATAATTATAAAGGTGTCAGTTGGGAGTAATTTATTACTTAATCATAATAAATACTTACTTGCATTATCAAAAAAATACTAAAAATATGAAAAAAAGAGTCAAAAGTTATTGACAATAAACGCATAATTTTGTATAATTTAAAAGGTGTTTTGCTGACACAATAACGATCTTTGAAAACTAAACAT
>NZ_PUUH01000300.1:0-43258 GCF_002968355.1 Spiroplasma sp. ChiS
AAAAATTAAAATATTTTTAATTTTTTTAAATTTATGGTTGATTTTTGTAATTTTTATTATATTATTTAATTAATAAAGATTTGTTGCACTTCATTTTACATAATTCATTTTATTATAATGTTCGTGCTGAAAAACTAATAATTTTTAATGTTTCTTCAATTTTATCTTTTAAATAATTTAAGTAATAATAGTTAATGATTGATTCTCGTAAAATTTTAATTTTTTTGTCATAATTAGATTGTAGTTGTTTTTCACAATAATCAAAAATTCATAAATTTTCTTGCCGCATGTTTAAATTAACTTTAAAATTTTGTCGATATAATTTGCGATATTCGTTAAGAGCATTACTAATGCGGTTATGAATAAATTCAGTACTTTGATTAATAACACGCATAATTTGATAAATTAACCCTTCATGTTGTTGCAAGTTAATTTGTTTCGTGTTAAAAGTTTTTAAATTTTTTAATAATGTATACAACCAATCTTTTTTTGTATCAGAAATTTTTGGCTGTATAAATTATTTAAGGGTATTTAATATATTTTAAGAAATTATGGAATAAATAATCCACATACTTAATTTAAAGATACCATGTTTAATTTTATTGTCAACAAATTTTTATATTTTGTATAATGTACGATGAAGCTCCAAAAAAGCAACTCTTGTTAAAGGGTTGTTTTTTTATTTGAAAAAACCATTTTAGTAAATGGTTTAATTATTTTTATTTAATTTCTTTATATTTTTATACCCTACTTTTTTTTATACAGTCAAATTTCAACATTCGTAATTAAAGTTACTTCAGCCATTAACTGATTATAATATTTTGTAAAGTTAGTATTCACAAGTATTCCCCATTCCGTGATATAAAAAAATGCTAATAAAATTTTTAAAATAATTGTTCCATAGTTTCATTTTTTAAATTGTGTTTTATATTATATTGTATTTATTTTAAAAATTCAATTTGGCTGTAATTATTTATTATTAAAACCAGCTATTTCAGGTTATTTTACTAAAATTATGTATAATAATATAAGAGGATATAACTGCTGATAGAAAGGGTTTCAATTTTAAATGGAGAAAAAATTAATTCGTAATTTTTCAATTATTGCTCATATTGACCATGGAAAGTCAACCTTAGCAGACCGGATTTTAGAGTTAACAGGAACAGTTGAAAAACGAGAAATGCAAGAACAATTATTGGATTCAATGGATTTAGAACGTGAACGAGGAATAACAATTAAATTAAATTCTGTTCAGTTAAAGTATCGGGCTCAAGATCAACAAGAGTATATTTTTCATTTAATTGATACTCCAGGACATGTTGATTTTACTTATGAAGTATCACGTAGTTTAGCAGCTTGTGAAGGAGCAATTTTAGTTGTTGATGCAGCACAAGGAATTGAAGCTCAAACATTAGCTAATGTTTATTTAGCAATTGATAATAATTTAGCAATTATTCCTGTTATTAATAAAATTGATTTACCATCAGCTGACCCAGACCGCGTTAAAGAAGAAATTGAAAATTTAATTGGAATTCCAACAACAAATGCACCATTAATTAGTGCTAAAACAGGATTAAATATTGAACAGGTATTAGAAGCAATTGTCAAGGATATTCCTCCCCCATTAGACGGCGATGATAATAATCCGTTGCAAGCATTAATTTTTGATTCATATTATGATAAATACCGAGGCGTAATGGTCTCAATTCGAGTTAAGCAAGGAATTGTTCGCGTTGGTGAAAAAATTAAATTAATGAATACCGGTGCTGTTTATGAAGTTACCGAATTAGGAGTTAAAACCCCAAAAGAAGTTAAAAAAAACCAATTAGGAGCCGGTGAAGTAGGGTGATTAGCAGCAAGTATTAAAATGGTGCGTGATGTTCGGGTTGGTGATACGATTACAACTGTTGCTAATCCAGCGCAACAGCCATTGCCAGGATATAAAAAAATGAACCCAATGGTGTTTTGTGGTCTATACCCAATTGATTCTGCTAAATATAAAGATTTAAAAGAAGCCTTGGAAAAAATTCAGTTATCGGATGCTTCCCTTGTTTATGAGCCAGAGACATCGCAAGCATTAGGTTTTGGTTTTCGTTGTGGCTTTTTAGGATTATTACATATGGATGTAATCCAAGAACGATTAGAACGAGAATATAATTTAGAGTTAATTGCAACTGCACCATCGGTAATTTATCATGTTTATTTAACAAATAAGGAAATGATTAGCATTGATAATCCAAGTGAATTACCCGCTGTGCAAAAAATTGATCGCATTGAAGAACCATTTGTCAAAGCAACAATTATGACCCCCAAACAATATATTGGTTCATTAATGGAATTATGTCAAAATAAACGTGGGACATATGTTAATTTAGAGTATATTGATGATACGCGACGAATTTTGACTTATGAGATGCCATTAAATGAAATTGTTTTTGATTTTTTTGATCGGTTAAAATCAATTAGTAAAGGTTATGCTTCGTTAGATTATGATTTTATTGGTTATCGTCCTAATAAATTAGTTAAAATGGATATTTTACTAAACAATGAAATTATTGATGCTTTATCAATTATTGTTCACCGTGATTTTGCTTATGGTCGTGGTAAAGCTCTCTGTGCAAAGTTAAAAGAAATTATTCTCCGTCAAAATTTTGAAGTTCCAATTCAAGCAGCCATTAATCATAAAGTTATTGCGCGAGAAGATATTAAAGCTATGCGTAAAAATGTATTAGCAAAATGTTATGGTGGCGATATTACCCGGAAAAAGAAATTGTTAGAAAAACAAAAAGAAGGAAAAAAACGAATGAAAGCAATTGGTTCTGTTGAAGTACCTCAAGAAGCTTTTATGGCTGTTTTAAAGTTAGATGATTAATTGCTATTGTTAGCAATTTTTTATTAATAAAAAGTGATATAATTAATAAAAGGTGATAACAATGAATCTAAAATATAATAATTTTTATCATAAGTTTCTTAGTTTCTTTTTATTAGCATTATTATTTTATGTTTTTTTATTTTGAGGAATTGGAATTATTTATCTAGTAAATAATTTTGTTTTTGATAATGTTCTTTTTAATTTAGCTTATGTAGTGTTAATTTCCTTTGTTTCTATTTTTGTGGTAGGAATTTTAACGCAAATTTTAATTAATTTTTGTTTTTATCAACAATCATTTGACCATTATTATAAATTATTGCTTAAAACTAATTGATTTGTTCTTTTAACATGACTATTAAATTTAATTTTATTAACAATAACATTAGCTTATAATTTTCAACGCTATATTGTTTTAGTTCAAAATCAACATTTAGCACGAATTCCATATTTAATTTTATTAAATTTATTTTACATTTTTTATCTTATTATTGGTTTATCATTGCTATTAACAATTGCTTTAGTTGTTATTTATGGGTTTTATCTTAAAAAAATTACTTGTTTTGTTATTTGAACTAATATGGAAATTTATAATGAATTATTTATAAATAACTTTACAGTTGATCTATTTGCCGCAATGATTCGATTTCTCCAACAAATGAATATTGTAGTGATTATTAAATCACTAATTTGTCGAACATTTTTAAAAGCACAATTACGAAAAACAAAATTATTAATTCAGTTTAAAAAGGAAAATTGTCCACCCTTATTTGGTTTATAATAAATATTTTTAAAAATAATATTTATGAATAATTTATTTTTGTGATAAAGGAGTTTTTAAGTATGAAAAAATTAATGATGATTTTAGCATCACTAACATTTACTTCGGCTTCTATTACTTCAGTTGTTAGTTGCACTAATGTTGCTGATATTGCAAAGAAAACCAATTATCATGTCATTCCAAATGTTGCTAGTATCAAAGCAGCTATTCAAAAGTTAAATTATAATTCAGATAACTTTGCTGTTGATCTTGATCCAGGAATGAAAACAGCAACAATTCGCTCAATGCCATATGTTTCGAATCAACCATTTTTAGCAAAAAAAAAATTAATTTGGATTGATCAACAAATGATTTAACAAAAATTATTACTTTGACTTCATTACCATATTCAGAAGAAGCAGTTGATAAACCAGCAGATCCTGCTCGTGTTTTAGCAGTGATGAATGTTTTAAATGGCACAAATTTTACAATTGATGATGTTGAAGTTATTGTGGAAGATAATAATAATTATAAAATTATTGCAAAAGAAGGAGGTAATTTTACTGGTGAATTAGAAATTATCTCAGAAGCTGTTACGTTTGACCAAGTGTATCCAGTTGTTAATTTAGGGAATGTTTATTTAGCTAGTGATATTTATAATAATTGAAAGAAAGACCCAACAGGAAGTACATTAATTATAGCGGCAGCTCTAATGGAATTTAGTGGTGATCGTAATCATTTTTCTGCTTTTTATAGTCAAGCTATTATGCAAGCCTTTATGCAAGGTGGGATTTTAGATATTAATATTTATGATCAATTAAATGGTACTTTTTACTTAAGTGGTAGTGTACCTAATATTTTTAATGATTCTAATGTTACTTTTAAATTTCATGTTATTTTAGATCACCGTAAATATTTAAATTATAACAATGAAAAACCAAAAAATATGGAACAAATTAAAGTTACACTAAATGAAACATATACTGGAAATAATTTAAATGACATTCGCTATGCTGTTGTTAAACAACTGTTGGGACAATCTTTTGCAGAACAGTATAAAGACCTTTGATATGATGAGCTTTTAGTTGACAAGCCATATAATCCAGATAAAAAAGAAATTGTTTTTCGCGCAAAACCAGGTTCAAAAATTTTGGCATCTTCTGATAAAATGGCATCAATTTTAACAAAACAGCCATTTTATCAAATTATTGCAACATTGCAATAAAAAATAAAATGAAGTAATTATGATTGAAAAAATGTTAGAGTAAAACTAGTTTTATTTAAAACTAGTTTTTTATTGCTTAAATAAACATAGTTTTTTACAAGTTCAAAAAAGTTATTTTTTAATTTTTAAAGTGCATTATCTTGTTGAAAATAAAATAATATATTATATAATGTAATTGGATATACGTTATTATGATTCAGGATTATAAAGTTTAACATTCATTTAATGGTTAGTTAGCAATTAGCGGCTAATTCATTTTATTTTTAAATTTATCAATCTTCTTGAATCTGGTAGGGTGGTTGGAATGTATTAAATATCAAATATCAATTAGCAAAACATATTAACTTTTAGTTGTTTCAGAATAATAATTAAAAAGAATTCCCTTGTCTATTTTACAAAAAACTGGTCTGTAAAATGATTTGTTATACAAATATGTCCATTCTTTTTAATCCTTTAAACTAAGTAGCAAATCGATTTTTAATAAACATAATTAATAAACATAATTAATAAACATAATATATATACCTTGAATTATTTAATTATTGCTGAAAAAATATAATTATCAACATAATAAGCATTACCCTGAGTCAAAGTTATGTTACGATTATGTGAAGTGATACTAGTTTTAAATTTAAAACTAGTATCTTTTTTATTTTAAATTTTGGTTTAATTAAAATGGTAAATAACAAACAATTTTTACATTTTATTATTGGTTTTTATAGAAATAGGGTATAATTACAATATATAATTAATAATAATATGCATGGTTTGTTATGGTTAAAAGATAGGTGAAAAAAATGGAGAAATTACGTGGAGTGTCATTAACTTTCTTAACAATTGGCGGAATTTTTAGTGCGTTACTGTTTGGGATATTAATTATGGTAGCAAATAAAATTAATAGTCAAATGTTCCTTTATAATGCTGCATACATGCTATTACAAGATATTGCCCTTTTGGTTTTACAGTTCTCAAATATGACAGTATATAATAATATAATTACAAAACCAGAATTAGTTGGTGCTATTTTAATTGGAATTTCTAGTTTTTTAGTATTAATGTATTTAATTCCAAATTATTTATCAAAAAATAATAGTTATAAAGTCTTTGGAATAAGTTGAGCTTTTATTATTGGATTAATATCTTGCGTTTTATTAACAATGGCTGTTGCGCTTGCTGGTCAACCAAGAAGTCTTAATGCTGTTTTAAATATTTTTAAATTAAATTTACCGATTAATTCAGGATTTATTTTGTTATTTATTGGCCCAGGATTAACTTTCTTTGGTAGTTGATTTGCAATAACTTATTATAGTAAAACACGAAAAACAAAATCATTAACGCAAGATCAAAAAAATCATTTAACAGCGATTAATTTTGAAACTGGTAAAATTGGTGCTCGTGGTTTAACACCCCAAAAAGAAATGGTAAGTCAAAGTGAACTTACTCTTCTTGAAGAAACAAAAAATCCTATTAACAACAAATCAGTTTCAACAACAAATGATTTAAAAGCAAAGATGGCCTTATTGAAAGCGAAGATGGCTCGGAATGCTCTTTTACATGAACAAGGTGAAGCACATCTTCTCCCAGTAGAAGAAGATAATAATGCTACTAATTCAAATCCAACAATTCGTGTTGGTGCAGAAGGGCAATATTTACCTACAATTAAAGAGAACGAAGGAATTGTTGATGAATCACCCGTAGGACTACTTATTGAACAAGAAGGTGACTTTGTACAAAAAGGTGATATTATTAAACATCGTGATTATTCAGCACCTATTTTTAGTACGGAAAGTTCGCCTTCAAAAGGAAAATTAAATTCATATGATTCAATTATTATTCCAAAATCAAAACAACATATGTCATTAGATAAAACAGAATTAGCTGAACGAATTGGTTCAGTTCCAAAACCAAGTGGTAAACAACGCATTAATCCCAATGCTCGCGTTGATAGTTCTTATGATGGCAAAGTTTTTTTAGGTGATATTGATAAAATTTGAACAGCTGGCAAAAAATACCGTGAAGATATTACAAAAAAACCAGCAACTAATAATTCTTTGCAATCATCAGAGTTACACCATAATTTTGAGAATGAAAATGAAAATGATGATAAAATAGATGATAATCATTAATTAATCCATATTTATGTTAGGGGGAGGAACATCATGGCATTGGAAAAAGTGCTACCATATCAGGGTAATTTAATTAAATATGATTTAATTATTAAAGAACAAAAGAATATTGTGTTAAATGTTAATAATGGTAAAATTAAAGTATCAGCCCCTAGTTATGCCCATGATTGAGAAATTGAAGCTCTAATTTATAAAAATATTAAGAAAATTATTACTGTAATTGATGTTCACGATAATTATCGAAAGATTGTTATTAATCCAAATGGAACAGGTTATGTTTATGTTTTTAATGAAAAATATCCATTGCAACTAACGAATGAGAATATTTATACTAAAATTGTTAATCGACAATATTTTTTATTAAAAGATGCTGGTAGTTATGATGAAAATGTTAAGAAGTTACATCATTTTTTAAAGCAAAAATTTAGTTATAAATTTGAGCAATTATTAAATAAATGAGCAACAATAATGAATTTATCTTATAAAAATTTAACAATTAAAGCAATGGTTCGCAAATGAGGTGTTTGTTATCCTCAAATGGAAAAAATTGTTTTAAATACAAAATTAATTCATTTTGATTCAACAGTATTGGAATATGTAATTATTCATGAATTATCACATTTAGTTCATCATAATCATTCTAAGTTGTTTTGATATTATGTTGAAAAATATATGCCAAATTATCGTGAAAAAGTTGAAATTTTAAAAAAACCAGGGATTTAAAATGGTTTTCTTTTTAATTTAATATAATCAAGTAAGGAGTTAAGAAATATGCTTTATATTAGTAATCAACAAGACACAAAAAATCTTGAAAATTTTATTTTTAATCAATTTGATATTCCTCCAGTTAAATTAATGGCAAAAGCAGCAGAAGGCTTATTTCATCATTTGAATTTAGCAGTTCATAGTTTTTTAATTTTAACTAATGTTGGTAATAATGGTTGGGATGGCTTTTGTTTAGCGAAATTAATTAATGATTATGATGGAACAAAGAAGTTGGATATTATTATTCATTAGTTAAAAAGTTGCGGAATGTAACAATGACTTTTCTTGATGATAATATTGAAGCAGTAATTTTATGAACTGATATTATTATTGATTGCATTTTTGGTATTAGTTATCATGAAAAAATGCCACCGGCTATTGATGAAATTATTAAAAAAGTTAATGAAAGTCAAAAATATGTTTTAGCATGTGATATTCCAAGCGGAATTGAAAATGATAGTGCAACAATTCCAACAATTGCAATTAAAGCAAATAAAACTATCACTTTTTTTACTTACAAATCAGCTTTTATTAATTATGATATTATTCTTTACTTAGGAAAAGTTGTTGTATGACAATTGGGTTTTTATCAGCAAGAGATTAATAGTATTTGTGCAAAATTAATTGATAACAACTTATTTTATACGGATAGTGTCCAATTACATTCTCGTTCGCTAATTTCACACAAAGGCATCTATGGCAATTTACTTATTTTTGCTTCAAGTTTAGAATATTAAATCCTGGAACCTTAGTTGCTAATATGGCATTAAATGCTGGATTTGGATTAGTAATTTGGCTTTATCACCAGAATTATTAGAAAAAACAAATAATACCGCTCCAGAAATCACATTCTGTGATGCTTCTGACCGAGCCCGAATTTTAGATTTATTAACAAACAAAGTTAATGTGGTAGCCTATGGAATGGGAAAAGGAAAAACAGAACGGACATATAATACTTTAAATTATATTTTAGATAATTATAAAGGATCAATTGTTGTTGATGTTGATGGAATTAATGTCCTAGATGCCCCTTTATTACGAAAACTACGTGGATGGGTAATTTTAACACCCCGTGCCTTAGAATTATCACGCTTGATTAATAAAAGTGTGCCAGAAATTTTAAATAATCGAATTAATATTGCAAAAGAATTTGCGAACAAGTATAAAATTATTGTTGTTTTAAAAGGATATCAATCAATTATTACTGATGGTAATCGAGTGTATATTAATGGGACAGGTAATCCCTATATGACAGTTGCTGGAATGGGTGATACTTTAACTGGTTTAATTGCCAGTTTAGTTGGTCAGGGTTATGAATTATTTGAAGCAGCAATCGTTGGAACATATTTACATGGGCTAGCTGGGGATGAAATTTCACAATACAAAAAACCAGTTTTGCCAACAGACATTATTGACCAAATTGGCTTTGTTTTAGCAGAACTTATTGGAAATGAAGATTCTATTAATTTTAAAAAGTAGTTATTTTAGTTATTTTTATAACTTTTGAATTTGATATAATTGTTTAAAATGAAAGAAGGAGAATAAGAATGCGCCAAATTTTAAAAAGTTATTTAAAAGCATATTTTAAAAATTGAATTGAAGCAGGAGGCTTAATTCTTTTTATTATCATTATTATTGCAACAATTGCCGGAATTTTATCAGGGGCATTACAATATAAAATAAAATATAATGATTTAATTTATACCTCTGAGCAATGAGATTATGGTTTTTTTAGTGTTGAAGATTATAAACCTAATTTTATGGAAGATTATTATTTGCATAATAAGTTTATTGATAAAAATAAGCAAGAGATTAGTGTTACCGGAGTTCCTCAAGCAATTTTAAATGAAAACAGTAGTTGGTGAACAACAACAAAAAGTGTTTGTGATAGTCTTCCAGCATTACAACAATTTTGCTCAACAAGTCAAATTATGGCTAAGTTATTTGAAGTTGCTCAATACCGAGGAATGTATCAAAACATTGATGGTGTTAATCCAATTGCCTATCTTTATTTTCAAAAATATAATTGAAATCAACCAAAAGAAATGGTGACACGGTTATTAGCACAAAAAACTTTGCCAGAATATTCTGTTGGTGTTTTTGAAACGATTTCATTTAAACAAGAAACTAGTTCAAATTATACTTTAAAGATTACTCCTGCAGTAGTACAAAATTTAGAACAAACAGCACCAGTTAATTTTAACCAATTGAAGTTATATCAAGGACGGTTACCAATAACAAATGATGAAGCAGTTGTTAGTAGTTTATTTGCGGAGCAAAATAAGTTAAAGATTGGAGATATTTTTTCAGTCATTCCAAATAACCCAAAATTTAATTTAAAAATTGTTGGGATTGGAAATAATTTAGATAATTTTATTAAGCAGACAAATTTAAAAATTAATAATAGTAATGATATTCGGAAATATGGTGTTTTATTTACAACTGAGCGATTTTACACTCAATTTCAAGATGCAAATGTCCGTAGTGAATTAGGAACTATTACTTTAAAACCAAGTCAAAAAATTTTAATTAAGTTAAATTCATCAAATGCAATTTTAACTTTAAAAGAAAATTTAGCTCAAGGATATATTAATCCAACAGCAACTTTAATTCCATATGAAAATAATTATATTGCAATGCAAACGCAAAATATTAACATTCAAATTATTTTATATAGTGCCATTGGTTTTGTGCTTTTATTTTTAGGTTTTATTTTTATTAATTATACAATGAAAAAAGAGATGAATAACACTCGTCGGCAAATTGGAATTTTTAAAGTTTTTGGTTATCAAACAACTGAATTATCATGAATTTTTTCAACAAAGTTTTTTGTTACGATGCTATTTGGTATTATATTAGGGTATTGTGTCAGTATTCCTATTCAGTTATATGTTAATACATTATATACAACAGGATTATTAATTCCATTTAAACTAATTTATGTTTCTTGATGATTTATGCTAATTTTGTTTTTAGTTATTCCAGTCTTTTTTACTACTTTATCATTTTTATTTACAATGAGTTATTTAAAAAAACCAAGTTTAGTATTAATTAATGGTGAAGGAAAAATGCATTTTTATGGTTTAATAATTGGCATTAAAAAAATTTTTAGTAAAACAAGTTTCTTGTTTCGAATTCAATTGGCATTTACTTTAAAAGGATTTTGAAAATGAATAATTGTAATGTTTATTTTCTTTATTTCTTCATTACTCTTTATCATTCAATTTAATGCATCTGATATTTTTAGTCAAATTGTTTATTTGTTTAGTAATGTTTATCAAAAAGATGTTGACCATCGATTCCAATTTCCAAGTTTATTAACAATGGCAACAAGTTATAGAACTCCAACAGGAGAAGAAAAATTAAAATTAATAAATAATAATCATTTTCAAGTGTTACCAACAAGTGATGTTGAACAAACACAAGCCGTTTCATTAGCAAAATTTAATAAATTAGCAACGGCTATTCATCAAAATCCGATGGATATAGAATTATGAAGAAAACTCCTCCTTTATCAGCCAATTTATCAATCAGTTTATTTGACTGATTTAATTCAAGTTGTTAAAGATATAAAAAATATTACAGGAAAAAATTTACCAGATTGAGGGAAAAAAATTATTAATTTAAGTAATCTAATTGACCAAACCCATGTTAAGACAGTTGTTAGTTTTAATACATTGTATTACAATCCTCAAACAGAATTGCCAGTTCTTAATTTAGCTGTAACTCCAAGTAATCGTGAAGCAGCAGTCATTAGTGATCTTAATTTAAAAGGGATTGAACCAGATACTTGAGCAGAGTTTTACCAAATGAAAGGTGTTAATGAGACCGTAATGACTGAATTGTTTGTGGCACCATTAACAAGAACACAAATTCCTGCAATTATTTCAGAAAAAATAGCTAAATTAAATAATTTAAAAATTAATGACACGTTTGAATTTACAGTTAAAAATGTAAGATCTACTTATAATTTATCAATTGTTGTTAAAGGAATTAATAAAAATGATATAACACGAAGTAATGTTTTTATTAATGCTAATACTATTCGATTTTTATTTTATGATTTTAACGGAAAACCAGTACCAGGTGATTTTTATGATGGTGTAATTTCGAAGGAAAAAATAATTTATGATAAGATTAATCCAAAAGATTTACTAATGGGGAAACAAGATTATAAAATTTCGTTGCAAAACTTAACAATTAACATTTTTAATCATAATATTACCGATAATTTAGGAAAAATTATGACGACAATAACTAGTGATGGTAGTGATATTAGTATTTTTACTGGTCTAAATAATGTTGAATTAATTACCTTGCAAAAATTATTAGCATCAGCAGGCTTAGGGATGTTAAATGATTCATTGTTGATTTTACAAATATTAAATGGAATTATTATTTTCATTATTTTATCAGTTATTACTTCTTCAGTAATTGATGAAGCTAGCCAAGTTATTTTAACAATGCGAGCCTTAGGATATAAACCACGGCAAGTAAACTTTATTGTGATTGGTAATTATGTTCTTGGTGTTTTATTTACCTTCTTTTTTGCATATGTTATTTCCTTACTAATTTGGCATTTTGCTGTTAATATTATTTTAGAACAGTTTAGATTTGTTATTAATTTGCCATTAAATTGACAAACACCATTAAAAGTTGGAACTATTATTGGGATTATTTTAGTTTTAGCATGACTATTATCTATGCATTTAGTAAAAAAACAGAAACTAAATGAATTAACTGAGTAAAATAGGTTATAATAAAATTATAAAATTTCAGATTAAATCGTTGATTTAGGAATAGTAATTAATACGCTTATCGTCAGAGAGGTTATGGATGGTGCAAATAACTGGTGAGATATTAAGGAATTCACCTAATGAGAGCTGCTAATCCCAGCCGGATTATTGATATTAATGATTCGTTAACTGTAATTAAGACTATTTATTAGTAAAAAAAGATGGTACCGTAAGAAATTGCTCCTTGTTTATATTTTTTAATATAGACAAGGATTTTTCTAACTTAATTAGACTTCAACAAGAAAGGACCAAGCAATGGAAAAAGAATTAGAGTTATTATTTAATCAAGCAACAAAAAAAATTAAAGCAGCAAAAACAGTAGCGGAAGTTAATACGCTTCAATTAAAATATTTGGGAAAAAAAGCAATGTTGAATGATTTATTGAAAAAAATGAAAGATTTAACGCATCAAGAACGTTTAACAATTGGACAAAAAGCAAATCAAATTAAAGGGGAATTAACCGTATTATGTCAAACTAAAAAGACAGAATTAGAAAATGCTTTATTATTAGCAACAATTGAACAAGAAAAAATTGATTTGTCGTTACCAGGATATAATTTAGTGTTAGCAACAAAGCATCCTTTAAACCAAGTTATTGATGAAATTTCTCAATTATTCCAAGAATTAGGATATGATATTGTGTTTGGAACTGAAGTTGATGATGATGAATATAATTTTCAACGTTTAAATTTACCATTAGGGCATCCCGCTCGTGATATGCAAGATACATTTTATTTGTCTAAAAATACATTATTACGAACACATTGTACCAATATGACAGCCCGTGCAATTTCGCAGATGAAAAGTAAAAACGAAATTATTGCGATGATTTCAACCGGAAATACTTATCGTCGGGATGATGATGATGCTACGCATTCACACCAATTTATGCAAATTGATGGATTTTTAGTTGCTCCAAATATTACTTTTGCTAATTTAAAATGAACAATTCAATACTTTTGCCAAAGAATGTTTGGTGAAGCGACGCAAATCCGTTTACGGCCAAGTTTTTTTCCATTTACAGAACCGTCAGTTGAAGTTGATGTTACTTGTGTTAATTGTCAAGGTAAAGGTTGTTCAATTTGCAAGCAAACTGGATGAATTGAGATTATGGGGTCTGGGATGATTAATCCGCTTGTTTATGAAGCATGTGGTCAAGATCCAACATTAACTGGCTTTGCTTTTGGGATTGGAATTGAACGAATTGCGATGTTAAAATATGGGATTGATGATATTCGTCGTTTTTATATGAATGACATTCGCTTTTTAGAACAATTTAAGAAATTTGATTAGGAGGTTTAAAATGATTATTACAAGAAGATGATTAAATAAATATATTGATTTTACTGATATTAGTAATGCTGATATTGCTGCTGCTTTAAATAGTTTAGGTTTTGAAGTAGAACGTACGCATAATTTTGATTGTAATAGCAATATTGTTTGTGGCCGAATTCAAGTGGTTAATGAAATTCCTGATACGCATTTAAAGTTTTGTCTCGTTGATACAGGCCAAGAATTAGTTGATCCAATTGTTTGCGGAGCTAGTAACCCAGCTGAAAACGGATATGTTGTTGTTGCTCGTCCAGGAGCAGTCTTAGCAAATGGAACAAAAATTGCAAAACGCGAAATTAAAGAATATGCTTCAGAAGGAATGATGTGTTCATTAAGTGAATTAGGAATTGGTGAAAAATATTTAACAGCAGCCGAACAAGATGAAATTATTTTAACTTTTAATGAAAAAGAAGTTTCATATGATATGATTGGTGCTGAGGATATTTTAACTAAAATTGGTTTAACTGATTATTTATTTGAGATTGATTTAACATTAAATCGAAGTGATTGTTTAAGTGCTTACGAGTTAGCTCGTGAATTAGCTCGCTATTTTAAACGAGAATTATTTCCGTTAGAGTTAGAATCAACAGAAAATTTAAAAGAATATCAAAATCCATTAAAAGTAGTAATTGCAACATCAGCAGTTGAATCAGCAATTAGCGTTAATGTTGTTAAATTAACACCAGAAAAAAGTCCGTTAAAATTATCAGATCGAATTTGGTTAAAAATTAATGAATATCAATCAAATATAGCAGATCCATTTGGCGATTTAGCAATTAAAGCAACGCTTGAGACAGGCCAACCATTATTGCTTTATGATTTTAATAAAATTAAAAACCCTTTAAAAATTACTGATGATTATGAAAATAAAACTTTTAATATTAAAAAAGGTGATTTAGTTGTTGTTGAGGGGAATGAATTTGTTGAATTAATTGGGATTCGTGTTAATCCGGTTTATGCTATTAGTGCTACAACAACGGAAATAACAGTGTTAGCACTCCATTTAAATCATATTGTAATGCGTCAACAACAACGAAAAGTTGGCATTAGTAATATTAATTTGCATCGTTATATTAAACCGCTTAGTTATGCTACTGTTAGGTTAGGATTATCACGTTATTTATACTTATTAAAAATTAATGGTTTTTTGGCAGAGTTATCAGTTTTAAATTTTATTAAAGAATATAAGAAAACAGTTGAACCAATTAGCATTACCTTACTTGAGATTAATCAATTTATTGGTCATTCTTTTACCTTATTAGAAATTAAAGCTTTATTAGAACCATTAGCTTTCCAATTTAAAGAAGAAGGCGAACAATTGTTTGTGACACCACCAGTAACCCGTACTGATATTTTCCAAAAAGTTGATTTAATTGAAGAAATTGTGCGTTTATTTGGTTATAATAACATTATTGCTAAACCGCCAGTTTTACCAAATCTAGTTAAAGCTAAACGTCCCGCTGAAAAAACAATTAAAAATTTTGAAACTTTCTTTTTAAATAATGGTTTTTATCAGGCAAAAACATATGCATTAGTTAAACAAGAGGAAATTACTAATTTTAATTTTTTTAATTATCAAAAACCATATCAATTATTATCTCCCTTATCAGAAGAACATGTGGTAATGCGCTTAAGTTTAACAAATAGTTTATTAAATAGTGTCGGATATAATAATGCTCGAAATCAAAAAAATGTTAAATTATTTACTGTTGAAAAAATTTATGCAAATGAGAAAAGCTATTATCATGGGGCCTTTGTAAGCCAAGTAGAAATTGTTCAAAATAAAATAACAGGAGATAATCTTTCTAATTCATATTATTATATTAAAAGCTTATTGGAAGCTTATGTACAAAGTGAACAAATTGATATTAATGAATTATCATATCAACAAGCACCAAAAAATAAGGTTTACCATCCTTATCAAACTAGTTATGTTTTTTTAGGAAAACAATTATTAGCAATTATTGGTCTGATTCATCCTGCATATCAGAAAGAAGTTAATCTAAAAAGTGCAACTTATTTTGGCGAAATTAATTTTGAGGTAATTTTTAATTATCCGCAGAAAAAACAAACATTTTTTACACCGCTTTCTAAATTTAGCGCAAGTAATCGTGACATCTCAATTTGGGTACCCGCCACAGTAACCTATGAGCAAATTAAGAAAAAGATTTTAACTGGTGTAAAAAATGTTGTTGCGATAGAAGTTATTGACCAGTATTTTGATCATAAAGAAATGCCTAACTATGTTGCTTTAACAATTAGTTTTACGTTTAATGATATGACAAAACAGTTAACTGAAGCAGATATTAACCAACAATTTGAACAAATTAAAATGAATTTGAAGAAATTACAATTACAAATTCGTTAGAAAAGAACATTTATTGAGGATTAAGTTAATAATTTATCGTAAACAAGCTTAATCCTTTTAATTAGGCAGCATTTTATTTATCATATAAAAAAGAACATCTTTTGAAGCAGATGTTCACTAGTTATTTTAGTTTTTTAACATATTCATGTCATTCATCAATGGCTGTATAATAATCTTGGTATTCTTCATTATGAGTAGGATGATATTTTGCAATTAACATCCCAAAAACAATATTAATTAGCATTAACCGCGAAACATAATGGGGATTATCAACATAAAAATTTAAAATTTCAGTATTTTCTAAGGTTAGTTTTTGCAAATTAGGTGGTCCTTTATATTTTTTGTTAATAGTTAATAAAATAATTTTAACATTTCGTTTTGTTGCAATATCAATTAGAAAATGATATTCAGCATCTTGTAAACTTTTTGAAATTAAAATTAATAAATCATTTTCACTAAGAGTTTCAATTAATTGAATTGTGGCATAATAATTAACAAGATAAGTTGAATTATATTTTAAAACATTTAAGTGTAAATTTAAATTTTCGCAAATTAAAGTGTGGCGACTAATTCCCCAAATAACAATTCGTTCACTATCATTAATTGTATCAATGATTTTTTCTAATTGATTAACTTTTAAATTTCGGTAAGTTTCATCTAAGGCATAAGTGTGCAGTTTATAAATATTATCAATAATATTATGGAGAGTTGTCTCATTTTCTTGAATATCGAATTCTTTGATATTATTATACTTTCCAGCAACTCATACTTTAAATTTACTATAATTTTCAAACCCCAATTTTTTAATTAACCGACTTAAGGTTGAAGTATTGATGAAAAGGCTATCTGCTAATTCGTTAATAGTTAATTCTAGAACACTTTGAATGTCATTATTTAATTTTTCAATTAATTGAATCTGTAAATCAGTTAATTGGTTTTCTTTGTCATATGTTATAATTTTCATTTTGGCTCCTCATTTTTACAGCACATTTATATTTTATAAAAATAAATGTATAATCATATTATATTATATTATATTAATGAATAATTTAACAAAAGTTTTATTATGGCAAGATTATTCAAATTTGACAGAAAAAGTCAATAATGAGGGAACAAAATGATTTATACAGAAACAGATTTTATTAAACAACCGCAAGTTATCGTTGATATACCATTAAATATTAGTCTAGAATTACTAGATTATTCGGTTAATATTAGAGGAATCAAAGATATTACCATTAAGGGAATTATTAATTATCACCCAGATCTTAATGCGATTAATATTATTGCAACAATTATTGGTGAAATTGTTGTTGAGGATGCTCAGACATTAGAACATTTTTCTGTTCCAGTTAATTTAGAATGAAATGATAAATATAGTTTTAAATTTTTTAAAAAAAGTGATATTAATTACTTAAATGAGCAAAATTTTGATATAATAAATTATGCGTGAGATGAAATAATTATGAATATTCCTATTAATTTATCTAAAAATAGTGATAAAATAATTAGTGGTGATTCAACTTGGCAAGTTTTTTCGGAAGAAGAATTTGCATTGTATCAAGCAGCTCAAGCGGATTCACGATGAGAACAGTTACACGAAAAATTAGTTAAAACAACAAAGGAGGAGAAATAATGGCGGTACCATTTCGAAAAACATCCAAGCAGGCAAAAAGAAAACGCCGAACACATTTTAAATTAGTTGGAGCAACTTTGATAGCATGTAAAAATTGTGGAGCATTAATTAAGCCACATAGAGTTTGTCGTGAATGTGGATATTATAAGGATAAAGAAGTTATTAGAGTTGATTAGGTTATAATAACTAATTATGGGAAGGGATCAGGAGATTCTTTTTTTTTTTTTTTTGATTATATATCTTAGTTGTGGACCATTATTTTTGTTCTCTTTACAATTTACATTTTAAAAAATCCTTTAATTATTGACTTATTAGTAGGATTATTTTTTTGTAAAAAATTTTTTAGGAAAAGTGTTGCAATATGGGAAATATTATAATAAAATATGTATGAAAGTGGGGGAGAATGGGGCAAAATGGCATTATTAGGAACTTACAATCATACATTAGATGATAAAGGACGATTAACAATTCCTTCTAAAATGAGAGAACAGTTTAAAGATGATAAAGTCTTTATTTCTCTTGGTTTTGATGGTTGTATTGATGTTCGTAATGAAGTTGAATGGTTAAAGTGAACAGAAAAAGTTGCTTCAACTGGACAAGCCAGAGCCGAAGGACGGGCTTTGACACGAAAAATTATGTCAATGTCGGATGAAACTACTTTCGATAATGCTGGACGAATTAAAATCTCGTCCATTTTACAAAATAAAACAAATATTGTAAAAGATGTTGTTATTATTGGAAACAATGACCACTTAGAATTATGAGATCCAAAAGTTTGAGAAGTATATATTGAACAAGCACCAAGAATCGAAGAAGCGGCAAAAAATTTTGAGGAAAAAATTTAATGTATGGAATTTAAACATCAAACAGTCTTATTACAAGAAGCAATTGCCGGTTTAAATATTCTAAACAATGGGATTTATGTTGATTGTACCTTAGGGCGAGCTGGACATAGTCTTGAAATTTTAAAACATCTTCCAAATGGAAAGCTATATTGTTTTGAACAAGATGAAGCAGCAATTATTGCTTCTAAACAAATTTTGCAGGAAAGTAAATATCATAATTATGAAATTATTAAAAATAATTTTGTTAATTTAGCTGCTGAATTACAAGTACGACAAGTTAAAGCAGTTAATGGGATTTTATATGACCTCGGAGTATCATCACCACAATTAGATGATGATAACCGTGGTTTTAGTTATCGTTATGATAGTCTATTAGACATGAGGATGAATCAAAAGCAAGAATTAACCGCAAAAATCATTGTTAATACTTATTCACAAGAAGCTTTAGCAAAACTTTTTCAGGATTATGGTGAAGAACCATTTGCAAAAGTAATTGCAAAAAACATTGTTATTGCTCGTAATACACAAGAAATTGTTACTACTTTCCATCTTGTTGAAATCATTAAAAAAAGCTTGCCACAAAAGATTTTAAAAAAAGCGAAACATCCGGCAAAACGAGTTTTTCAAGCATTACGGATTGAAGTAAATCAAGAGTTATTTGTTTTACAAGAATCATTACTACAAGCAACAACTTTATTAGCAGTGCATGGTCGCTTAGTTGTTATTTCATTTCATTCATTAGAAGATCGTATTGTTAAAAAATATTTTCAGAGTTTAACAAAAGATCCTAATTATGAAATAAATCAACAATTACCAGTAATATCACATTTTGAAAGTGATTATCAGATTATTATCAAAAAAGCAATCGTACCTTCGGGAACTGAACAAGCAAGAAATCATCGGAGTACAAGTGCTAAATTAAGAATATTAGAACGGGTGAAATAATATTCTAAAATTTTAAAAGGAGGAGGTGAACGAAGTGGAATATAAGTTAAAAGAAGTATATGCTGTGTTAGTAATTAAAAATTATAGTTTTAGTTTTATGGTTGGTGTTTATACTGAATCACAAATTAAAGTACTTTATAAAAGACATCTTGAATATCATTTTTGTGATAATGGTATCATTATTGATGAAAAAAATGTGGCTAAAGAATTAGTTAATTTAATTAAAGATGCAAATCGACAATTAGGAATTGTGATTGAACGAGTGGCAATTAGTATTCCAGCTAATAATATGACAATTAAAACTTCAACCAAAATGCTAAATTTAACACATGATCGTCTAATTACAAGAAATGATATTGATTCATTAATTACATTAGCAAAAGAAGTTCCTTTATTAGATGATGAAACTACTTTTTTTATTAGACCATATCGTTACATTTTGAATGAACAAAAAGCATTATCAGCGCCACCAATAGGGCAGGCGGCGCACAAAGTAAGTATTAAGGCAATTGTTTATGTAACAAAAAAACGAATTATTCAAAGTATTTTTGCTACCCTTAAATATGCCAAAATTGAAGTTATGGGTATCCTTCCAGAAGGGTTTAGTCTTGCGTGAAATATTGCATCACCAGTTGATTTGCAAAATGGGATTACAATTATTAATTGAGATTATGATAATATTACCGCTTATGTCTTTGTTCGTGAAACTTTATGCGATCAAATTATTATTACGGGTGGGATTAAAAAAATAATTACGCGGTTACGTAATGTCTTAAGTTGTGATAATAAGCAAGCACTAAAATATTTATACAAAATTATTAATTTAAATAATAATAGTAAAGATAATTTAATTATTTACAGCAAATATGATCATCAACACCAAACACAATTAAACTTTACCCATTATGATTTAAAACGAATTGTTAATCATGTTTTAACTGAAGAAATGGAAACATTAAGTGAAAAGTTAGCTAATAGCTTAGGGCGCTATAACTATCCAGTGGTTGTTGTTGGTGAAATTTTACGAATTAGTGGATTTAAAGAAAATCTGTTGGCGTTAAATAAAGATAAAAATGTTACTGTTTATATTGCTTCAACATTAGGAGCAAAAGAAACATGATGTACTGGCTTATTGGGAAATATTTATTATCAACATTTAGCAAATAAAGTTAGTGCAACAAATATTCAATCGGTTGATCATCGTTATATTCGTTACTTAAATAATAATGGTGATAAAAAAGGACCACGAAGTGACAAAAATGGTGAGCATTACCAACCAAGCGGCAATGTTAATCCAGCACAAGGGGTTATGCCGCTAAGTAAACAGCATTTAAATAGTTCACAATAATATAAACAAAATACTACCAAAATATTAAATAAATAGTATAATATATAAAAAATGGAGGAATTAAGGTTATGGACAATTTTGATAATTATGAACAAGTCGCGTCAATAAAAGTGATCGGTATTGGTGGTGCTGGTAATAATGCGGTTAATCGTATGATTGAAGCAGGTGTGCAAGGGGTTGAATTTATTGTTGCTAATACTGATGCCCAGATTATTAGTGTTTCAAAGTCAAAAAATAAAATTGTATTGGGTAAAGAAACATCCAAGGGGCTAGGAGCAGGTGCTAATCCTGATGTTGGTCGCCAAGCAGCAATTGAATCAGCAGAAGAAATTAAAGATGCTTTAAAAGGGGCAGATATGGTTTTTGTTGCCGCTGGAATGGGTGGTGGAACTGGAACTGGGGCTGCTCCTATTATTGCCAAACTTGCTAGAGAACAAGGCGCTTTAACCGTTGGAATTATTACAACGCCATTTTCATTTGAAGGTCGTGCGCGCAATAGTTATGCCATCCAAGGGACTGAAGAACTACGTAAGCATGTTGATTCATTAATTATTATTTCAAATGATCGCTTATTAGAAGTCATTGGGGGTGTCCCATTAAAAGATTCGTTCAAAGAAGCCGATAATATTTTACGCCAAGGAGTTCAAACCATTACTGATTTAATTGCAGTACCATCCTTAATTAATTTAGACTTTGCAGATATTAAGACTGTTATGAAAAATAAAGGGAATGCTTTATTTGGGATCGGTATTGGTTTAGGTAAAGATAAAGCAATTGAAGCTGCTAATAAAGCAATTATTTCTCCATTATTAGAAGCGTCAATCCGTGGTGCACGTGATGCTATTATTAATGTTACTGGTGGAAATACCTTAACCTTAAATGATGCTAATGACGCTGTTGATATTGTTAAACAAGCAATTGGCGGCGAAGTTAATATTATTTTTGGAACAGCAGTTAATGAGCATTTAGATGATGAAATGATTGTAACTGTAATTGCGACTGGGTTTGATGAAGAACAAAATTTTACTAATCCGGATAATACTTATCGTCCTTCAATGGAAGAATATGAAGCACCAGCACCGCATCCAACTCGTGACGCTGAGATTAATGATGACAACAATCATCAAGATATTGCTCGTAAACGACCAAGTTATTTCACTAATTTATCAGAAAATTCTGAACGTGAAACAGCAAATGCAAACCGTCGAATTAATGCGTGACGAGAGCATGTTAATAATAATCAAGTAGTTGAACATGACGATGAAGATGATGATTTACCACCATTTGTTCGTCGTAGTTGATAATAATGAGCATTTTTAAGAAAAAACAACGAAGTATTTACGACGCTCAACCACGAATTGATTTTAATGATAGTCCAACCGAACCAATCGTCCATAGTGATCAACCATTAGCAAAACCTGTTTTTGTTCCAGAAACACCCTTTCAAAAGGTGATTTTTGAGCGTGAAAACGAAATTCAAAATTCTTCGGAGACTAATAGTGATACAAGTGTCTTGACAACTGGCTTCATTGCTGATAGTTATAATGATGCTCCAAAAATGGCGGATTTATTATTGACAAAAGGACAATTAATTGTTCATTTAGAAAAATTACCAAAGTCAGAATGAATACGGTTATTGGACTTTATTAGTGGTGTTATGTATGCTTTTGATGGTGATGTTCAAAAAATTGATTATAAAACCTACCAATTTACAATTCAAAAAGATGCTTAATAAAACCCAATTATTGCAACATTATCAGCAAGATTATGAATTAATTAATAAGATTAAAGGATGATGTGAACAAGCACGCCGCGGTCAAGTTATTCACACAGATTTTCTTGATTTACGGCAAATTGCAATTTTACAAGCAATCTTGGCACAAGAAAAAATTTCTAATTATGTTATTCATAAACCATTAACAAATGGTTTTCGTGCAACAGTTAGCTTTAATAGTAGCCACGATCATACGGTTATTTTACATGCGAAACAACCAACATCGCATTTTTTTTCAACATCATCAGGTGCTTGGTTTTATTTTAAACCAATTACAATTAGAATTACCAGTCATTGGCAATTTATATATCACAGCGAATGATTTATATTTAAGTGTTTTAAAGAAAATTATTCCCGTGTTTGTTGATGCCCCATTAATTGTTCAAAAGAATTTATTAATTTGAACGATTAATCTTGCTCCGGTTGTTATTGAATACCAATTTACTATTTTTACAAAGACAGTAAAAAGTTTACGACTAGATGCGGTAGTAAGTGCACTACTTTGCAATGTTTAACGACAACAAGCACAAAAATATGTTGATTAAAATTATGTTTATGTTAATTTTTCCGTGGTAAATAATAAGACTTTTCAAGTTTCTTGTGATATTATAATATCAATAAAATGGTATGGTCGTTTTAAAATTAATGCAATTTTACCATTAAAAAATCAACATTATCGAATTACAATTGCAAAATTTGCATAAAAGTAGGGAAAAATATGGCAGAACAAGAGAAAGATTTACGGACAGTTATTTATGAACAAAATGAAATTATTGAAAAATTAACATACGATAATCGACAATTAATGTTGCGTTTACAAGAATTGCAACATTTAGAGCATATTTCACGTTATAATATTGAAAAGTCACGCGAAGCATTTGAAGTTGCAAGTCATAATGCAGGACGCATTATTATGAAAGCAGTTGATTTTTCTTATGCTTTTAAAGAAGAAATTGCGGTATTACTTGATGACATTGATCATAATCGGCATAATCCCCAAAATGTGTTAAAAGTAATTGATGATTTTTTAGAAAGAAATAAACGAATTTATGCCTTTTCCATTAACGATGGTGAACGAATTACAGAATTGATTAAAAAAGAAATTATTAACAAAATTAAATAAATAGTGTAAGATTTACTTATAGGAAAACAAACCAAGGTTATTTGCTCGTTTTATTATAGCAAGATTAGGATGATGTGAGCTAATCATAAAAGACAAATAATTATCTCTTGTTTTTACAATTTAAAATTAAGAAAAAAAGGTAAATATTATTGCAATATTTATAAAGTAAGATGGTACCGCGCATTGGCGCTCTTATAGTCTTACTTTTTTTATGACAGAAAGGAAAAAAACACGAATGAATTATAAAGATACATTATTAACTCCCAATACTTTATTTGAAATGAAAGCTAACTTGGCGGAAAAAGAACCACAAATTCAGTTAGAATGACTTAAAACAAATGTTGTTTCAGCACGCTACCAACATAATGTTAGCAACCAAGCCTTTATTTTACATGATGGGCCTCCGTATGCAAACGGAGATTTACATGTTGGTCACGCCTTAAATAAAATCTTAAAAGATTTTATTGTTCGTTATTATAACCAAAAAGGATTTTATAGTCCGTGAATTTGTGGCTGAGATACGCATGGTTTGCCAATTGAAACTGCTGTTGTTAAAAGTGGAGTTGATCGGAAAACAACCCCCCCAGTCGCATTTCGCCAAATTTGTCGCCAATATGCTTTAGACCAAATTGAAAAACAAATTACGCAATTTAGTCGGTTAGGATTATTTAGTGATTTTCAGCAAAAATATGTGACATTAGATTTGGCATATGAATTAGAACAATTACGTTTATTTCAAACAATGGTCCAAAAAAAATTAGTTTATCGGCAATTAAAACCAATTTATTGATCACCTTCAAGTGAGTCAGCTTTAGCAGAGGCAGAAATTGAATATGCTGATTTAACATCACCATCAATTTATGTAACTTTTACGGTGACAACAGGAAATAAGACAATTAACCCAGGAACAAAATTTTTGATTTGAACAACAACACCGTGAACAATTCCAATGAATCAATTATTAGCGGTCGGCAAAGATATTGTTTATGTTGAAGTACTTGTTGAGGGTGAAAAATATTTATTTGCTAAGGCTTTATTAGACCAACTGCAAACATTATTAAATTGAAAAAAAGTTAAAATTGTAAAAGAAGTGGTTGGTGCCAAATTAGTTGGCATTATTACAAAACATCCTTTATATGAACGTGATAGTCTTGTTGTGCTTGGCCACCATGTTACTGTTGAAGCTGGAACAGGAATTGTTCATACAGCATCCGGATTTGGTGAAGATGATTATTTAATTGCGCGGGCTAATAATATTCCAATCTTTGCCCCATTAGATGATGCTGGAAAATATACCGCTGAAGTAGAAGATAATAGTTTAGTTGGTGTTTATTATGAAGATGCTAATAAAATAATTGGACAACGATTAGAACAAAATGGCGCTTTGTTAAAATTAAAGTTTACAAAGCATCGTTATCCAATTGATTGACGAACAAAAAAACCAGTTATTTACCGAGCAACAGCACAATGATTTGTTTCAATTGAAAAAATTAAACCAGAATTATTAAGTGAAATTAAACAAGTACAATGGAATCCACAATGAGCAGCAAAAAGAATGGAAACAATGATTGAAAATCGTCAGGATTGATGTATTTCTCGACAAAGATTATGGGGTGTGCCAATTATTGCCTTTTATGATGAAAACAATCAACCACAATTTACACCAGAATTAATTGAACATGTTATTAATTTATTTGCAAAAGCAAAAACAACGGACATTTGATTTGAATGAAGTGCTGATCAACTGTTACCACCAGCTTATCAAAATCGCAATTGACGAAAAGAACAAGATATTATGGATGTTTGATTTGATAGTGGAGTTAGTAATTTAGCAGTAACCAAAGAATATCATTTGCCCCATTCCGTTAATGTTTATTTGGAAGGAATTGATCAATTTCGAGGGTGATTCAATTCATCGCTAATTACTTCGGTTGTTGCAACAGGACATGCTCCTTATCAAGTTGTTTTATCACATGGGTTTGCTAATGATGAAAAAGGGCGAAAAATGAGTAAATCATTGGGCAATGTTATCTCCCCATTATCGATTACTGACCAGTATGGGGCTGATATTTTGCGAATGTGAGTAGCTTCGGTTGATTATCGTGATGATGTTAAAATTGGTTCAGAAATTTTAAAACAAATTGCTGAAGCTTATCGAAAAATTCGTAATACATTGCGGTTTTTGTTAGCAAATTTAAATGATTTTAATCCACTAACAGATTTACAACCAAAATTAGCGGAAGTTGATTATTATGTCTTACATTTAGCTCGTGAATTTCAACAAAAAGTAAATAAAAATTATGAAGAATTTAATTTTAATAATGTTTATACTTTAATTAATAATTTTGTTACAACAACATTATCAAAATTTTATTTGGATTTTACAAAAGATATTTTATATATTGAGGAAATGAAATCACCACGTCGTCGTGCGGTCCAAACAACATTATATTATTTATATCGGATTTTAGTTGATGTTTTAAAACCAATTATTCCGCATACCGTTGAAGAAAGCCACCGCTTTATTACATATCCCCACCAACAAAGCTCGGTTCATTTAGAAGAAAATTTTGTTTTAACAATGTCAATTAATGATAAGTTAGTTGCAAAATGAGACCAAGTATTAAAGTTACGAGATGATGTTAACAAAGAATTAGAACGTCGTCGTGAACAAAAAGAAATTAAAAAATCATTAGAGTGTCAAGTAACGATTGTTTTAAAACCAGTCTATGCAAGTTTAGCAACAATTAAAGATTTATATCAAATTTTTATTGTTAGTGAAATTATTTTTACTACTGACCATCAGAACTTAACGGAATATGAAACTAGTTATTTAAAAGTTCAAGAAAAAGATGGTCTAAAATGCCAACGTTGTTGAATGATTTATAATCAGTTAAATGGACAAAATAATGAAATTTGTAATCGTTGTTTTAATGTTTTATCGGCAAAAAATGTGCGATAATGTATAAAACGAAAAAGGAGTCAAAAGCAAATGAAAGAACGAACAAAACAATTTTGATATGATTTTAAAGACCATTTTAAAAATCGGAATTATATTTGAAAATATAAACTCCAAGTTTGCCTATCAATTTTTATTTCGTTATTAATTTTAGATATTATTACGAAGCAATTAGCTTTTCATTTATTGCCACATGACCCAGCGGCTCACGAAGTTAAATTTCTTGATGGATTTATTAATTTTAAATTTATGGTTAATAAAGGAATTGCTTTTGGGAGAAACGATGATAATCTTCCACTTGTCATTGTTGGTGCAGTTTTCATTACTTTGCTTGCATTTAGTATTTTTTTATATATTAATAATAAAATTGCCGCCGTTGGTTTAATTATGATTACGACGGGTGGCTTTGGGAATTTAATTGACCGAATGTGAAATCATGGTGGTGTTGTTGATTTTCTAGCATGAATTTTATTTCCACCTTATAGTGTGTTTAATTTAGCTGATACTTGAGTAACATTTGGTGTTATTGTCTTAATTCTTGCTATTATTATTGAAATTATTCAGTTTTATCGTGAACGAGCACGAAACAAACGTGAAGAGCATTCGAATTCAAATGGCTAAGTTTACGTTAATTGTTTCATCATCAGCTCGAATTGATAAAATTTTAACTGATTATTTTAAAACAAATACCACTCCTTTTTCACGAACTAAAATACAAGAATTAATTAAGCAAGAGAAAGTTCAAGTTAATGGGCAAGTTGTACGGGCAAATTATGTTAGTCAAATTGGAGACCATGTTATCATTGAATTTCCAAGTGCTAAAGCAAGTGAATTAACACCCTTGGCAATCCCATTAACAATTTTGTATGAAGATAGTTATTTAATGGTTATTGATAAACGAAATAATTTAGTTGTTCATCCAGCCCCAGGGCACCAGAATGATACTTTAGTTAATGCTTTATTAGCACGAGGGGTGCAGTGGTCAACTGCTAGTGGTGAACAACGGCCTGGAATTGTGCACCGGATTGATCGCCAAACAACGGGAACTTTAATTATTGCTAAAAATGATGTTGTTCATCATCAACTACAGCAACAAATTCAAACAAAGCAGTTACAACGCGACTATTTAGCTCTTGTTCATGGTCAAATCATTGAAAATCGGGCAAAAATTGACGCGCCGATTGGGCGTGACCCTAATAACCGTAAGAAAATGGTAGTCACAGCAAAAAATTCTAAAAAAGCAGTAACTAATATTGTTGTAATTGAACGCTTTAATGATTATACTTATATAGAGTGTGAATTAGAAAGCGGACGAACTCATCAAATTCGAGCCCATCTAAAATACATTAATCATCCTATTGTTGGTGATCCGTTATATGGCACAGTCGCTGATAAAAAAGAAAGCTTTGGACAATATCTGCATGCATATCAATTAAGGTTTATTCATCCAGTTACTAAAGAATCTCTGACCATTACAGCAGCCTTACCACAAGAGTTTGAACAAAGATTAGCAATATTACGCGCGAAAGGATAGAAAACAATGAGTTTTGATAAAGATAAGTTATCTCTAGTTGATTATTTTTTAAAACAAGAAAAATACAATGTTTATAAAAATAAACCACGCAATAATAATGTTTATTTATATAAAGTTGATAGTAAAGAATTTCAAATTATTAAAATTATTGATGATTTTAGTGGTGAATTTAATGACTTCATCATTAATGATGAAGTTGTGCAAACGTTAAGGACTTTTTTAAATAAGAAGTTTCAACGCGCAAAACTTACTATTTTATCAATTGTTTTAATTGAAAATCATTCGCAAATTTATAAAGATGATAATGGCGATGTAACATTATTTGTTGATAAAAATAATTATCTTGATCGTTTAAGTACTTATTATCCTAATATTACAATGTTGCAAAAAAATAACGAAAATGATACTTCAATGGCTGGAATGACAACTGAGGAAATTTTAGATGGGATTAAAGATCCTAATAGTAAATTAACAAAAAATTTAAAACAACTAAGTGATAAATTAAGTGTCAATAACCTTGGTGTTACTTGAGTTTTAATTGCTTTGTTATTAATTATTCCAATTGTTGGAATCTTTTTTGGTTCTCAAATTTTTAATACCCAAGGTTTAAGTGAAGGAGCGACCCAACTTGTTTATGGTGGGCTTACACGTGATTTATTAATTTGAAATAATCAATGATGACGATTATGAACATATGTTTTATTTTCAAGCAATCCATTGTTAGTAGTTTTAAATTTATTTCTGATTTTTAGTGTTGCTCGTTATGTGGAAGCTCTTTTAGGACGTTGACGCTTATCAATCATTTTAGTGGTTGGAATTCCGTTAGCGGGAGTCTTTTTAGCAGCCGTATTACCAAATTGAATTTTTGGTGGGTTAACAATTTTATTAGCAATTTTATGAGGAAGTTTATTTAGCTATAATTATGGTAAAGAAGATTTAGGGGCTCTAATTGCAAACCAACGAACTTTAATTATTATGCTTTGGTTATTAATAATGCCAATCTTTTTAGGTTATTCATTTTATTTAATTAATTTTGTTGGCTTTTTTGTTGGTAGTGCTCTTGGTTATGCCTTAGAATTTAACCGTTCATATCGTGTTAATTGAACAATATTATATCCGGTTTTTATTATTGTAACAATGATAGTGGTTAGTACAATTGCATTATTATGAATCCGTTATGTTCCACCTTTTAATAGCGCTGTTATTAATGCATTATTGAGTTATTACCGCGCAGGTTTATTGGAACGGAGCGCAATTGAAGAGATGTTAAATAATTATTATTTTTATCCAAAAGCAAATTGACCAATCTTTTTGTTACAAAGTCAAGTTAATCTTAATGATATTTTTTTTAACTTGAAGGAAGGAATCTCTAATTTATGACAACAGTAGCACAGAAAAAACGTAATGATTATTTATCATGAGATGATTTCTTCTTAAGCGTTGCGCATGTTTGTGCAATGCGAAGCAAAGACCCCTATACCCAAGTTGGCAGTTGTGTTGTTAATCAAATTGGACAAATTATTGCGACAGGTTATAATGGTTTACCCCGTGGCTTAAATGATGATGATTTTCCATGATCGCGAGAAGGGAAATATTTAGAAACAAAATATCCTTATGTTGCGCATGCTGAATTGAATGCCATTTTAAGTGCACGAACAAATTTAGAAAACTGTCGGATTTATACAACTTTATTTCCTTGTGCAGAATGTACAAAAATTATTATTCAAGCTGGAATTAAAGAAGTTATTTATGATGATGACAAATACGAAGGTAGCGATGATAATCAAGCAGCAAAACGGATGTTTGACCAAGCACAAGTTCGTTATCGTTGTTTACCAATTATTAATGTTATAGTAGAACGACAAAAGGAAAAATAATTAATTTACAAATAAAACTATCAATTATCAAATATTAACAAAATACTTTAGTAACTTATTTTATTTATCAAATATTAGAGGCAGAAAGGTTTTTTTAGATGAAGCATTTTTTTACGGATCGGAAATTATTAATTTATCGGATTATTGGTATTATGTTAATTTTTGTTTTTTTAGTTTGTGATTTTATTTTAGTTTTAAAAACAAACAGTGGCATTTATGGGCAGTTACCAACTTATGGGGAGCGCTTAAGCCATTATTATTCATATTTTACGACGCAAACAAATTATTTAGTTTTTGTTTATTTTGTTTTTTATTTATTTCAAAAAAAATTTAAAAATACAAAACCAGATTTTATTATTCGATTAATGGTAACAGTTTATATTACAATGACAATGCTAGTATTTTGATTAGGGTTAGCAGTTCAAGGTGATATAGTAACAAATATGAGTGTTTATGAATGAATTTCAACATTTATTTTGCATACCATTATTCCAATTGCGATGATTTTAAGTTACATTGTCACAGCTGGTGATACATTTTACAAATTTGAAATCCATCATAAAACAAATTATTGATTAATTTGTTTATATCCAACCCTATATTTAATTTGTATTTTAATTCGTGGTTATATTCGGCACAGTGATGACCAACCAGACAATACTTTATTTCCTTATTTTTTCTTAAATTTTTATGCAACAAATGGCTTTGCTTTGTTAGCTGTTGGATCAGTGTTAATTTTTACGCTATGTACTTCATTTCAATATTTTTATATTTGAATTAATAACTTATTTTATTTTCGCAAGCAAATTAAAGAAAATAATATTACAAAAGTTGACCAAATTAAAATTATGATAAATATTAAACAACATCGCCAATTAGATCAAAAAGGTAAAATTGCCATGATCCTAGCGATTTTAGTTGCTATTTTTAACATTATTTTTTCCGTTCTATATTATCTTTATCGTGATATGTGGTCAAAAATCTTAAATTATCCTTATCAAAAAGAACTTGTTTTAGTTTTCAGTATTATTATTAGCATTTTTAGCATTATTACATTACTTTTTTCCATTTTAGGATTAAAAAATTTTTATTGAGCTCGAATTGTTGTTGGTTTTTGTTCAATTGCGTTAGTATGTTTTAATTGAATTTGAATTCTTGGTCCTGTCTTTGATATTATAATTGCAACATTATGTTTAAATAATCACAAATATTCAAAAGCAGATTTAGATGCTTATTTAGCAACAAACCAACAACCATTAAAATATAAAGCAAAAATAATTCCTAATGAAATAATTTCTTTTGATGAAGATGAAAAATAATCTTTCTAGAAGATTATTTTTTTGTTAAATTAAAATGCTCTTTTAAAAATTGAGTATAAATAGTTGTTGGCATTATTTCTTTATATTTACGGGCTAGTGCTTTAACATCTTCACTGGCTCCTAAGGGGAATGATAAATGATATTTTGTTTCAAGTTCATTAATTTTAATTAGAAAGACTGCACGACTTAAAATAGCGCTACAAGCAATGGCTAATGATTTTTCTTCTCCTTTAGTGATAAAAACAAGGTTATCTTTTATAATTGAACTCATTTTAGTTTGTTGTAAATATTCAAAATATTTTGTTTCATTAACAAATTGGTCAATAAAAATTGTTTTATTAGTTAACTGATATTTTGCTAATAATTGGACTAAAGCTTGATTATGGGCTAAGGTTTTAATAATATGGGCGTTTTGATATTTAGTATATCATTTATTATAAAGTTCATTATTAATAATAATAGTGATACTTTTGACCATTTTTTTAATTTTTGGGACTAAACTTAAAATTTGTTGTTTTGTCATCTTTTTACTATCTTTGATTGGTAACTTTGATAATTCATTAAAAGTTGCAATAGGAAGATAAGAAGCGGTAACAACTAGCGGACCAAAAATATCGCCAACACCAACTTCGTCATTACCAATAACATCTTTTTGAAAATATGTAACTGGAGCAGAGACATTTTTATTTGGTAAAGAACTGGTTAAGGATGGAAAAAAACGCTGTGCTTCTTTTTCAGCTTGATAGCCTTGGAACAAAACACTTTTTGTTTTATAAATTGTAATAATAATTCCATTTTTATTAAAAACACTAACTTTATTGGGATCTGTATTATTAATTGCATAAGTTTGATAGGCAGTACTAATCGCTTTAATAATTGTGGAATCAACTTTTTTAAAACTGATATTATTCATATGATGGGCCTCATTGTTTTCTTTTATAAAATTATTATATCGTTTTTCATCCTTTTTTGTTAAAATATTAATAAGTTATCAAACGGAGGAAAAAATTATGATTAAAAATGTTGGTATTGATATTATTCAAAATAAACGAATTAAACTATCGACAGCATTCATTCAAAAAGTATTAAGTCCAGTTGAAATAAAACAATATGCATCTTTTTTTAATAAAAATGCTCAACGACAATTTTTAGCAGGCCGATGAGCAGTAAAAGAAGCTTTAATTAAAGCCTTAGAAACTAAGGTAATTTTAAACGAAGTAACAATTTGTTTAAAAGATGATAATAATCTTCATGTTGAAGGTCTTTCGTTAAAACAAAATGAACTTATTCATATTTCCCTTAGCCATGAGCGAGATTATAGTGTTGGCTTTGCAATTTTTTCAACTTTTTAACAATTTTTAATAATTGTTTTTTTGTTTTTTTTGACAAAAGTAGAGTATAATGATAGTGAAGAAATTTACAAAAAGGGGGAGAAAACATTAATGAATTATTCATTTGATGATATATTATTTAAAGACTTTTGTAGCAATCCTTTTATTCGTCAATGAATTCTTGAAATCAGTGATGGTGTCTTGAAGTTCTTTTTATGAATGTTTATTTTTTCTGCCTTTTTTTTATTTACAATTCTTTCATCATGAACTTTTTTACATTATAAAAGTAAAAAAATTAGTGCTTCGCGTAGTTTACTAAATTTTGTTTCAATTATTGGTGGAATTAGTATTTTTTTCTTTAGTAAATTAATTTGAAATTTAGTGTTAGTACCAGACTATTCAATTGATCCAAGTTATTATCGAATATTATTAACAGGATATTCATATGTACAATTAACCATTACCATGGCTATGATTTTCAATAGTCGGCGTTTAGTTTCGCTTTTGTTATATATTGTTTATGCTTCACCGTTTGTTATTATTGGCCCCGTTATTCTTAATAATTTTAATGATGTGAATCTTCGCTATGATAAAGAATTATTTATTTTATTAACCATTTTAGTAATAACTATTTTTATTGCTAGTTTACAATTATGTGGTCTTTTAACTCGTCAAGATGAAAAAAGCAATGTTATTCGTTTTGTTATTATTTTAATTCTTTTTAATATTATTAATAATACTTCAAAATTATCAATTCCAATGATGTTAGAAGAAAATATTAAATTGCGTCAATTGTTCCAACAAATTTATTCTATTGCAACATTAATTGTGGATTTATTTGCTTTATTTATTTTAGTATTGTATTTGCAGCAGTTGTTAACTCGTTCAAAAGATGAGATTTATCAACTTGAAAATTTAGATTCAATTAAAATTTTAACATTGCAGCAGCTTAATCCGAATTTGCCATTAATTAATTTTTCAAAGGAAGAAATTAATCCTAATGATTGGACATTAAAAATGTTGAATTAAAAATATTTGTTATTTTTTGATTTACTTATTTTTATTTATTTAAAAATTATAAAACCTTGAAAAACAAACAATTTTTAATTAAAACACAATAATAAAAAAATGAACAGAAACCAAATGAACAGCCAAAAATGTTATTTATCTTTGATAAATAACATTTTTATTTGTTTGTTTAAAACAAAATATGTTATAATTTTATTGCTTGTATTCAATAAAATTAATGATATACAATACACATTTATGGATTAATTTGCCTAGTGCTATTTGTTTTAATAAGATAGTGGTAAATGTTAGAAATAAATGGATGTTTTAACGAAAAGGAGAATTAAATAGAAATATGGCAAAAGAATTAACAAGAGAAATGTTATGAGAAGCTGGTGCTCAGTTTGGGCATCAAACAAAACGATGAAATCCAAAAATGAAACCATATATTTATGGTGAAAAGAATAAGATTCACATTATTGATTTACAACAAACATTATGAAGATTAGAAGATGTTAAAAAATTAATGGCAAATATTGCTGCCCGCAAAGGAAAAATCTTATTTGTTGGAACAAAAAAACAAGCAAAATGAATTGTTAAGGATGCAGCAGAACGTTGCGAATGTTTTTATGTTAATCAACGTTGATTAGGAGGAACATTAACAAACTTAAAAACAATTCATTTACGTGTTAAACGATTATGAAATATTGAACGCCAAGAAAAAAATGGTGAATTAAAATTGTTACCAAAAAAAGAGCAAATGTTAATTAAAAAAGAAAAAGATAAATTAGAAAAATTCTTAGGTGGAATTAAAGGGATGAAGGAATTACCACAAGCATTATTTGTGGTTGATCCAAAAGAAGAACATATTGCTGTTCGAGAAGCACGTAAATTACGAATTCCAGTCATTGCTATTTGTGATACAAATGTTGACCCAGACCCAATTGACTATATTATTCCAGCAAATGATGATACTTCACGTTCAATTGCAATTATTACTCATCATATTGCTGATTTATATGGTGATGCAATGGGAATTAAAATGCCAGAACCTCAATTTAAACCAAGTGAATTTACTCGCCGTGATGGTGATGAGAATCGTAATTCACGTGGTGGACAATACGATAATCGAAGAATGAGCGGAAGAAATGAACGTGGAAGAGACACACATTATTCACATAAAGCACCAACTTCAGGAAAAGAAGAGGCACCTGTTGGAGCAGAACCTGTTGCAACAACACCAGCACCAAGTTTTAATTTCAATACAATTAATGTAGTTGATAATGATTTAGAGAAAACATTATCAAAATTAAAAGTTGATGAGTTAGAAATTCTTAGTGAAGGATTTGCTTTACCAAAAGCAAAAAAAGCTGAAATGGTTAGTGAATTAAGCAAGCATTTAACAATTGTTGATAATAAAATAGTAAAAAAATAACATAAAAATTAGATTGTATTAACTGGTTAGTTTCAATACAAGAACATTAAATTTGAAAGGAGAATTAGTATGGCAGTTACTGCACAATTAGTAAAAGAATTAAGAGATAGAACAGGAGCCGGAATGCTAGATTGCAAAAAAGCATTAGAAGCTACTGACGGGAATATTGAAGAAGCAATTACATGGTTACGTGAAAAAGGCATTACCAAAGCGGCTAAAAAATCTGATCGAGTTGCTGCAGAAGGATTAGTAGGTTTAGTAACTAAAGGTGATAAAACAGCTATTTTTGAAGTTAATTCAGAAACTGATTTTGTTGCAAAAAATAAACAATTTTTAGATTTAATGGCAACTGTAGGAGAAACCTTAATTAATAATGACCCAAAAACTGTGGAAGATGCATTAAAAGTGTCAGTTAATGGTGAACCATTAGAAACTGTTATTGTTCATGCTATTGCAACAATTGGTGAAAAGATTACTTTACGCCGTTTTAAAACAGTGCATTTAAAAACAGATCAATCACTAGGAGTTTATTTACATTCTAATAATCGTATTGCAACTGTTTTAATTTTTAGTGGTAAGATTGACGAAACAATTGGAAAACAACTAGCAATGCATGTTTCTGCAATGCGACCACAATTTATTTCACGAGATGACATTTCAGTAGATTTTTTAAATAGTGAAAAAGCAATTTTAACTGCTGAAGCAAAAAATAATCCAAAAAATGCTGGAAAACCAGATAATATTTTAGAAAAAATGGTTGAAGGGCGTTTAAATAAACAATTAGCAGAAATATCATTTTTAGACCAGGTTTTTGTTGTTAATCCTGATCAAAAAATTAGTGATGTTATAAAAGCAAATAATGTTAATGTTGTTGATATAATTCGTTATGAAGTTGGTGAAGGAATTGAAAAAGAAAAAGTTGATTTTGCTTCAGAAGTAATGGCACAAGTTCGCAAGTAAGAATAATTGTGATAGAAAGGAAAACCTAAAAGTGGAAAATACTGAAAAAGGAACAATAATTGCAATCTCAATGGCAGCATTCTTATTTGTTGCAGTTAGTTTATCAATTATTGGTTATTTAATTAGTTTTACAAAACGAGAATTTAAACCACGTTTTATTAATAAAAAAATTTTAATTATTTTATTTACAGTGTTAGGAATTAATTTACCAATTGTTATTCTTGGATTTTTATTCCAATTTGTTATTAATTTATCATCAACTGCACCGTTAATTATTATGATTGTATTGGCTTTTGGTTTAACAGTTGGGGTAGGAATTTATATTTTCTTATTTTTACAACTAATTGCCGTTGGAATTGATGAAAAAGAAATTGCTTTTTTAGGAGAACGAATTTTAATTCAAAAAATTACTCGTGTTGAACGCAATGATAAAACAAATCAATTAGTAATTTATTATATTGAAGGAAGCCGTAGTAAAAAGAAATGTCGTTTTTCTTTAGCAAGTCAAGCGGGACAATTTATGGTTAATAATGTTAATTTATTAAATCAAGAAATTATGCCATTTGTTGATGGTCAAGCCGAGCCAGAATTAAAAGTTAGTGAACAAGAAAACAGTGAAGCACCAGTTTCTGAACCAAAAGAAGACGAAAAAACAAAAAAAGATTAAGCAATTTATTTGGAAAATATTTTTTTGTTTTTTTAAGAAATATTTATTGTTTTTTTAAAAAAATTATTGTACAATTGCTCCTATAAGGGAAAGAAAAAAGAAAGATATAAATTGTATAAAGTAGGGTTAGAAGCAATTAATAATTATTATTAATGTTATTTTTCTCTTATATATTCAATGTAATTTTAATTACATTTGCTTTTTAATAAAAACACTACTTAATAGAGAAAGGAAATATAAGAAATGAAAAAACTTTTATCGATTTTAGCAGTTTTTGGTGTATCAGCTGTCGGAACAACATCAGTGGTTGCATGTAATAAAACTGAAAGTAATAATTTATCAATAGTTAAAAAAATTGTAGCACCTGCAACTGTAGCAGTAGCAAACCCAAAAGAAGTTACAAACGCTGAAATTAAAACAGCTTTAGAAGCTAATGTTTTAAAAGCAGTGCAAGGAGTTTTAAAAACAGCAACAGCAACTGATTTTCAATTTGATGTTTATAAAGACAACCAAGGTACATCATTAACAACAATTAATTTAGAAGAAGGTAAAGTTGAAGTTTATGTTCAAATTACTCCAGCAAAAGATAAAAATGTTGTTATTGGTAAATCAGAATACATTAAAGTAACTTTACCAAAATACGGAGAAGGAAAAAAAGTAGATATTTCAGATGTAACAGTAGCTGACCAAAATGTAGCAATTAAAGTAGTAAATCCAGAACAAGTTAAAAAAGTTGATTTAAATGCAGTTAATACTGATAAAAATCTTGCAAATGCTGTTTTAAAAGCTATACAAAAGAAAGCATTAAATGCAGTAGCAAGTGATTTTGAAATTACAAATAATGGTGAAGAGGGAGACTATAAAGCTGCAAAAGATGTTAAAGTAACAGTTAAAGCAAAAGATAATTCAGCAAACATTTCTGGTGAATTTAAAGTTAATGTAAAAGTAACAGCTACAGTAGCAACACCTGCAGCATAAGAATTAACTTTTTCTTATTTAGAACAAAATAAAAAACACTTATTAAAGTGTTTTTTATGTTTTTTAGTTAAAAAAATCTTTACAATCTTAGAATATCAACTAAAATTAATATAAACAAGATGAAACAAGCAAAAGAGAAGGAGAAAAAGCATGCTTAAAAAAATTGGAATTTTAACATCTGGTGGTGATTCACAAGGAATGAATGCTGCAATTGCGGGAGTTATTAAAACAGCACATGCAAAAGGACTAGAAACATATATTATTCGTGATGGTTATTTAGGATTAATTAATAATTGAATGGAAGTTGTTGATAATAATTTTGCGGATAGTATTATGCTTTTAGGGGGAACTGTGATTGGAAGTGCACGCTTACCGGAATTTAAAGACCCAGAAGTACAAAAAAAAGCTGTTGATATTTTAAAAAAGCAAGAAATTGCGGCATTAGTAGTTATTGGTGGTGATGGTAGTTATCAAGGTGCTCAACGGTTAACAGAGCTGGGAATTAATTGTATTGCTTTACCGGGAACAATTGATAATGATATCACTTCATCAGATTATACGATTGGGTTTGATACTGCAATTAATATTGTTGTTGAAGCAATTGACCGCTTGCGTGATACAATGCAATCACATAATCGTTGTTCAATTGTTGAAGTAATGGGTCATGCTTGCAGCGATATTGCTTTATACGCTGGGATTGCTGGTGGAGCAGATATTATTTCAATTAATGAAGCTGCTTTATCTGAAACAGAAATTGCTGATCGGGTTGCAATGTTACATCAAGCACAAAAGCGAAGTGTCATTGTTGTTGTTAGTGAAATGATTTATCCCGATGTGCATAAATTAGCAAAATTAGTTGAAAGTAAAAGTGGTTACATTACTCGTGCAACAGTTTTAGGACACACTCAACGGGGTGGTAATCCAACGGCAATGGACCGTTATCGTGCTTTTCAAATGGCACAATTTGCTGTTGAACAAATTATTGCAGGCGTAGGTGGTTTAGCAATTGGTAATCAAGGTGATCAAATTATTGCTCGTCCAATTATGGAAGCATTAAGTATTCCGCGTTCATCACGGAAAGAAATTTGAGCTAAATTTGATCAATTAAATCAGAATATTTATCAAAAATCATAATTTTGCGATAAAATAAGGTGGTAAGATATTTTTAGAAGGAGATTGTCAAAAGAATGGATAAATTTAATATTAACGAGAAAATGAAAAGAACGAAAATTATTACAACAATTGGGCCAAGTACACATTCATCGGGTGCAATTGAAGAATTGTTTAAAACAGGAATGACAACAATTCGCTTAAACTTTTCACATGGAGATCATGCTGAACAAGGAGCACGAATTGTATGAGCACGAGAAGTTAGTGCTAAAATTGGAAAACCAATTTCAGTGTTATTAGATACGAAAGGGCCAGAAATTCGTGCTGGAATAATGAAAGGTGGGAAACAAGAAATTGTTTCTGGAGCAACAGTTACGATTTATTCATTACCAACAGAATATCAAAACCGTGAAGGAACTGGAACAGAAATCACTGTTTCATATGATATGTCACAAGATTTAAAAGTTGGTGATGTGGTGCTAGTTGATGATGGAAAATTACAGTTAAATGTTACTGGTATTAAACCAGGCATTATTGAAACAAAAGCTTTCAACCATCATATTGTTAAAACAAACAAACGAATTAATTTACCAGGGGTTGACTTTACATTACCATTTTTAGCTGAAAAAGATATTAATGATATTAAATTTGGAGTTGAACAAGGGATTGACTATATTGCAGCATCATTTGTTAACACAGCTGGTAATATCAAAGAAATTCGCAAATTATTAAAAGAGTGTAAAGCTGAACATGTTCAAATTATTGCCAAAATTGAATCACAAATTGGAATTAATAATATTGATGAAATTATTGCCGCCGCTGATGGAATTATGGTTGCACGGGGAGATTTAGGTTTAGAAATTCCTTATTATGATGTTCCATATTGAGAAAAAATTATTATTCGTAAATGTCGTGAAGCAGGGAAAATTGTTATTGTTGCAACACAAATGTTAGAAACAATGACAGAAAATCCATCGCCAACGCGAGCAGAAGTAACTGATGTTTATTTTGCAACAGAATTAGGTTCTGATGCAACGATGTTATCAGGTGAATCAGCAAATGGTGATTATCCGTTTATTGCTGTTCATACAATGGCAATGATTAACAAACGAGCAGAGCATGAATTTTATTCAAAATTGTACTATGAAAAGCAATTAGAAGACGCTATGAATTCAACAACAGGTCCACGCGCTGATATTGCTAAAAAATTAGCAAATAAATGTAAAGATGGAAAATATGAGTATGCCGTTGTTGTCTCAAATACAGGGGAATTATTAAAAACAATTTCAAAATTTCGCCCAAATGTGGTAATTTTAGGAGTTAGTCCATTACCAGAATTATATACTGCCTTTGGATCATGACATTCAATTTTTATGAATAAAGTTGATAATTATGAAGCATTTAAAACAGATGAAAAAGCAATTTGTGAAGTGGCAAAAAAATGAGGGGCAAAAATTGGTTCAACAATTCTATTTGCTCGCAATGAAGAAATTAAAGAAATTACAATTAAATAATTAAACTAGTTCCCCATGGTCTAATATTCCTCTTTTCTCAGCAAGTTAAGGGTGATGGAAGCTTAATAAAAGAATGATTAGATTACTAGTAACAGCAATTAGTTTACGTTTAAGCACTTTTCGTTATTAAGTGTGAAAGATAAATTAGGTTAAATCCTAATTTAATTAGGATGGTACCGCGAAGAACTCGCTCCTAGTATTATTGCTTTAAGTAATATTGGGAGCGAGTTTTACTTTTTGGAAAGGAAGATGACAAATGATTAAAATTACATTACCGGATGGTCAAGTTCGTGAATTTAATACACCACAAACAATTCATGCTATAGCAAGTAGTATTGCATCAAGTTTAGGAAAAGCTGCCTTTGGTGGAGTTTTTGCTGGCCAAGTTCGTGGTTTAGACTATTTAGTAACAACTGATGGAACATTAGAAATTATTACTGATAAATCACCGCTAGCTTTAGCAATTTTGCATTATACAACAGCATTAATAACAGCAAAGGCAATTACTAATTTACATCCAACTGCTAAAATTGCTAAAATTGCCGTACAAGATGATACCTTTTTAGTTGACTTTGATGTGGAACCACATTTAAAAGAAACTGATCTTAGTGCTTTAGAGCAGGAAGTAACAAAGTTAATTAATAATAATCTTGCTATTAAGCCTGTTTTAGGGGCACTAGCCGATGCAAAAAAATGATATAATAACAATCGCTATTTATTAACTTTTTGTGCAGAAACAAGGGCAGAACAAGGTGGATATTTACTTGGGAATGAATTGTATTTGCCAAATACTTATCCAGTTACAAGTTTGAAACATATTAAAGTCCTGAAACTTTGAAGCTTAGCAGGAGCATATTGACAAGATGATGCTAAAAATAAAATGTTGCAACGATTAACTGGAAGTTCACATTTTTCACGTGAATTATTTGAACAAGTATTATTCGCATATGAAGAACGAAGAGAGCGTGATCATCGTAAAATTGGGAAGAATTTAGAAATTTTTACTTTTGATAAATTAGTTGGACCCGGTTTACCCATTTGGTTACCAAATGGGATGGCATTAAAAAAAGTTATCCAAGAATATATCCGAGAAAAAGAATGAGAATATGATTTTATTGAGGTTGATACACCAGTTATTGGAACTAGTGAAATGTATAAAATTTCTGGTCACTGGGATCATTACCAAGAAAATATGTTTGCCCCGATGGCACAAGATAATGAAATTAGTGTTTTACGCCCAATGGCTTGCCCTCATCATATTGCTGTTTATAATTATAAACAACGTAGTTATCGTGAGTTACCATTACGAATTGCTGAGCATGCTATTTTACATCGATATGAGACATCAGGAAGTTTAACAGGTCTAGAACGAGTACGAATGATGCAATTAACTGATTCGCACATCTTTTTACGTCATGACCAGTTGAAAGAAGAGTTTAAACGTTGTTTTAAATTAATTAATGAAGTTTTAACAGATTTAAAAATTACTGTTGATTATTACTCATTGTCATTACGTGATCCAGAAAATAAGGAAAAATATTATGATGATAATCAAATGTGAAATCATGTTGAACAAATGTTGCAAGAAGCATTAGATGATTTAAAAATTCCATATGTGCCAATGATTGGAGAAGCAGCATTTTATGGACCAAAGTTGGATATTCAAATTAATACAGCATTAAACCATGAAATTACTGTTTCAACCTTACAATTTGATTTTTTATTACCAAAAAAATTTAATTTAAGTTATATTGATGCAACAGGGGCAAAAGCAATGCCAGTAATGTTACATCGTGGTTTAATTGGGACTTATGAGCGTTTTATAGCAATTTTATTAGAACAAACAAAAGGAGTTTTACCATTTTGATTATCTCCAAAACAAATTGTCATAATTCCAGTTAATAATGAGCATCATTTGGAATATGTTAATGAATTACACCAGCAATTTAAAAAGTTAAAATTACGTACAACAATTGATGATCGTGATGAACGTTTAAGTTATAAAATTCGAGAAGCACAAGTTGCTAAAATTCCATATCAAATCGTTATTGGTGATCAAGAACGCGATAAAAAAATGATTACTTATCGAATTTACGGGCAAGAAGATCAAATTACTACTACTTTTGATAAATTTATTATTTTAATTAATGAGCAGATTATTAATAAAATTTAAAAAAAATATTTTTTTTAGGAAAATTTTATTTCCTTTTTTTATTTTTTTCGCACCCCAAAATTATGATAAATTAAAAGTGGAAGAAACTTTTTAATGGATAAATATTTGCTAATATTTATATTTAGTTTTTATAATAAATATTATAAAGAAAAACGAGAATTATAATGTTAAATCGTTTAACCATTTTAAAATTAGCAAAAGAAACAAAACTACTTGAAAAATTAGGAATAGTAACTGCTAAAAACATAGAAGATGTTGTAAGGCAAGTTGCGGGCAAAAAAATTTTATTTAACAAATTAATATTTGATTTTACTAAACAAGCAAATAATGAGACTTTATTATATACAATTGGAAAATTAGCACGTAATGATTTTTCTAAGGGTTTTAAAATTTCTAATTTAGGGAAAATTAACAATCTATTAAAAATTGAAAAAAACTTACAAAAAATAAGTCCAAAGTTGGTACAAAAAGCACCTAGATT
>NZ_PUUH01000301.1:0-5686 GCF_002968355.1 Spiroplasma sp. ChiS
TTGAATATCTTGTTGCATTTCAGCAGTATCAGCACTATTTAATCTAAAACCATATATTGCTATTTTTTTATCTTTATTTGCCAACACACCACAACTTAATAATGCTATTAATTCATCAATAGAATATGTTTTACCCGCTTTCCGACTACCTGCTAAATTAATCTCATCTGCAATATATTCTGTATTTTTTAATAAACTAACTAAGCAGTATCAGCACTATTTAATCTAAAACCATATATTGCTATTTTTTTATCTTTATTTGCCAACACACCACAACTTAATAATGCTATTAATTCATCAATAGAATATGTTTTACCCGCTTTCCGACTACCTGCTAAATTAATCTCATCTGCAATATATTCTGTATTTTTTAATAAACTAACTACTATCTCATTAAGATAACTATATTCATATAACATTGCCATTATATTTTTCTCCTATCTGTTATGTTAATTACTATTAGATTAGAGGCTCAAAGACTTGGTGAAGAATATAATCTTGAAAAAGCAAATGAAGATTATAAAAAGAAAAAAATCTATTAAATATACTACAATTTCAACAAAAGTTGTAAATTATGTAAGAAAAATTTTAAGTAAAAAAATTTATTCACCAAGATTAATTATTTATGAATATGAAAAAAAATATAATGAAAAGTTTCCATTTTCACATATGACACTTTATAAATATATTGAATATGGAGTTTTTGATGATGAAAATAATGAAATTAAGAAAAAATTACCATTTAAAGGTAAAAAATATAAAACAAAAAAGAGAAAAGATGATCGTGGTCAATTAACTAATATTAGATTTATTGATGAAGCAGAACATGAAAAGGGAACTTTTGGTTGATTTCAAATGGATTGTATTGTTGGAAAAGAACATAAGTCTGCTTGTTTAACTTTTACCGAAGAAAAAAGTTTATATACGATTTGTTTTAAATTAAATCAACATAATTCAGAAGAGGTTAATAAAGCTCTTAAAAGTATTATTAGAAATAAACTTTATAAGATAAATAAAGTTGAAAGAATAAATAGAGATATTAGAGAATATTTACTTAAAGGAACTGATTTTAATACTGTTACTCAAAAAGAAATTAATAAAGTTATGAAAATTATTAATGAAAAACCGCGACCCAGTTTAGATTGATTATCCTCCAAAGAGGTATTTTTACAAAATATTAATATTTAATTTTTTTAAATATAAATTATATATTTGTAGCAAACTTTTCTTTTTGTCGTGCTTAAATATTAACTCATATTTAAAAAAATTATTTTTTTTTGAAAAAATAGTTGCAATTTTTAATAAAAGATATATTATTGACTTAATAAGGGTTGATTGACCTAATTGCATCTTTACAATACATTTTATAGCCTACTTTTTTTATGTAACCTTAATTATCATATTTTAAATAACGTTGTCAAAACACTGGAGCTAAACCGCGCAAGGCAAGTGGGATTACAATTTGCATGATTGGATAGGTAAAAAGAAAACTATGAATAAAATTATAAACAATTGCATATAATCAATTAGAATACCCTGGTCAAACAGAAGCAGGAAATAATGTGGTTCAAATGATAACACCACCTAATATTTGTGATAAAGCAATTAAACCAATGATGCTAAAACAAATAATAATATAATTAACATATGTAATATTTTTTTTATCATTGTTAACTTTAAACCGCATAAAGCCAGCAATCATTGGAATAATCATTGGAATAAAATAATCCAACAAATATGATCAAGGTGAAACAAAAAAACCAGAGGGAATAAATAACAGGGAAATTAAGGCACTAATGCTTCCAACAAAAAAACCAGCTAAAGCGGAATGTAAAAAAGAAATTATTGTAAGAGGAAGATATTTTAGAGCAATCCCACCCCCATGGGGTAAATTTGGCAGCAAGGTTTCTAAATATGCTAATGCTAAGGTTACTGCTGCAAACATTCCAATAATAACAATATCAAATGTTTTTCATTTTCAAATTCCTAAATTAATTAAAAATCGTTTTCGCTTTATAACATTAGTAAATAATAAATCACTAACTTTTGTTTCATAACTATAAATAATAAGATTACTAATTAAATTAAGAAAATTTAAACGATAATGGTAAAATACTAAGAGTTATTATAATACCAAGATATAAACTAATGATCATAAAAATAGTTACTTTATTATATCATAAAATAATTTTTTGTTGGTTTAACCACAAACCGCTAAACAAAAAACTCATATATTTTTAAAATTTTGGTCATTATTTAAATCGAATAATTTACTTAATGTTGATAATGGTAAAATACTAAGAGTTATTATAATACCAAGATATAAACTAATGATCATAAAAATAGTTACTTTATTATATCATAAAATAATTTTTTGTTGGTTTAACTTAAACTTAAAAATTGCGGTTGTGGCCATATAAAAAATCTCCTTACACAAATAATTTTGTAATTAACTTCTGTGAAAGTGAGCATCAAATTAAATTTATTAAATTAAATAAATAACGAATTTGAACTCCCTACGCTAGTGTTAACTAGATCAGGTTCTAAGAGTATTTCTCAAACTTATGTTTTGTAAGTTACCTCTGTCAATTACAATATTATCTTAACATTGTTGCAAAAAAATGCAAGAAATTTTAATAATTTATGTCCTTATCTTGTGATAATTTCGTAATAGTTATCTAGCAAAAATTTCGCAATTATTTATATTATTAATTTGGTGATAACTATGGAAAGAAAATTAACAATGACAGAAAAACATAAATATAAAACTATTGGAAAAGTTATTAATAATGAAATAACAAAAAAACGTGATGCTAAAATTTTAGATTTGTCTATTCGTAGAATTGAACAATTAATGAAAATTTATGATACACAAAATATGACTTCCTTTGCCCATCATTCACGTGGTAGAACAGCATATAACAAAACAAAACCATAAATTTGTGAAAATATTCTTAATCTTTACAAAACTAAATATATTGATTTTAATTTTATACATTTTAAAGAAAAATTACTTGAAAATGAAAAATAAAAATTTATTATTCAGTTTTGTACAACTTAATGTCTCTAAATCAAATAAAATCTCCTAGAAAACAGAAATTAAGAAAAAAAAGATAAATCACATACTTTAAGAGAACGCCACAAATATTTTGGGGAATTATTACAAGCTGATGCTAGTGAACATTTATGACTAGGAATAAATCATCCTAAAATATTTTTACATGGTGCTATTGATGATGCAACAAATACAGTTGTTGGATTATATTTTGATTATCAAGAAACCTTAAATGGTTATTATAATGTTTTATATCAAATTTTAAAAAACTATGGTATTCCTATGACATTTTATACAGATAAGCGAACAATTTTTACTTATCAAAAAAATAATAGTAAAAACGAAGAAAAAGACACCTTTACTAAAACATTCTATCTTAAGTATGAAAACAAAATTTATAATCTATTAGAATATATTCCAACAGTTAAAAATACAGAAAAAACATTACCAAAATCTAAAGCTCATAAACCCAAATCAAATCATTCATGAACTGAAAGATATACTATGAAACAATTATCAATTAAATAAATTTACGAAATTTTAGATAGATATTGACAGAAATTTTAATAATTTATTATATAATAATGTATATGGAATTAGAGGCAAAGATATGTTTAAATGATGAAGACGAAAAAAAACTGAACAAAAAATAGTAAATTTAGAAACAGCGAGTGCTTTTGATGATGAAATTGAAGGGTTTAGTGGAGCTAATTTTAGTGATGAAACAATTGACTTTGAATTGTCACAATCAAAAAAGGTTATAATAAATAATTTAGAAAATTCTGAGATTAAAATAACTCAAGAGGATACTAATAGTATTCATAGTCTTGTTCAAAATTCACGTCATCAAATTAATAAATATAAAGAAGAACATAATGTTAATGAACATGAAAATTTATTAGAACGCTTAGAGAAATTAAAAAAATTACGTGATAGTTCTCAAGTTCAACCAAATGAGTTTCAACAAATGCTAAATCGAATTAAAGAACGGAATTTTAATGACCGAATGGCATATATTATGGATCGAATTAAGATTTCTCATCGTGATGATGATAAATTAGAATTAGCGCATAATGGTGAACCATTAGCAGAAAATGCGTCAAAAGGAGTAAAAAAAAAATAAAATTACAATTGCTGGGGATAAAAGTGAAATTAATACTTTAAAACAAAACTTACCAAAAAAGACTTCTAATAATTTAAGTGAAAAAGAGAATGTTACAATTACATTATCTGTAAAACAATTTCAACAAGTTGTGCGTGATACTGTGGAGGATGTTTTAGTTGAATTAGGAATTAAAAGTAAAGATGAATAATTTTTGTTTTGTTTTTATGTGCTGTATTTTTTAGATTGGGAGGAAAAATAAATGAAGATAGCATTATTTGGTGGTAGTTTTGACCCATTTCATACTGACCATTTAACAATGATTAATCTTGTTAAAACAAAAACAGATATTGATGAAATCTGAATTATTCCAACAAATCAGAATCCTTTTAAAACACGAAAATTATCTTCTTCCACTGATCGTGTTGCAATGATTACTTTAGCAGTTGCTGGTTTATCGTATGTTAAGATTAATTTAATTGAATTAGAAAATACAAAACCTAGTACAACATATGATACTGTTTTAAAATTGCAAGGCCAATTTCCACATTATCAATTTTATTTTATGATTGGTTCTGACCAACTAGCATCGTTAAATAAATGAAACAATATTATTGAATTAACAAGAATGCAAACTTTTATTGTTTTTCAACGAAATGAACCAATTGAACAAGCAATTTTAAAACAATATCAAGCAATAGTAATTCCATTTCATAATAATTTACATTTATCATCAACAATGTTACGAGAAGGAAAAAACATTTCATTGGAATTGCCAAGTATTACTAAGTATATTAATAATAATTTATTATATTTACCAGAACGATTGGGACAAAATATGGATAAGGAACGATATCAACATTGTTTAAATGTTGGGAAAAAAGCCCAAGAATTAGCATTGATTCATAAATTAAACCCGCAAAAAGCTTTAATTGCTGGAACATATCATGATATTACGAAACAATGGTCAAAACAAAAACAAAAAGCATATCTAACAAAATACTTACCAACTTTTTTATCAGAGCCAATTCCTATTTGGCATGCTTATACAGCTTATTGTCATTTAAAATATGATTTATTATTTACTGATGAGGATATTTTAACAGGAGTTAAATGACATACTGTTGGTCATCCACAAATGACATTGTTTGAAATGCTAATTTTTGTTGCGGATAAAATTAGTAGTGAACGAAATTATCCGAAAGTTGATTATTATCGAACATTAGCACAAAAAGATTTAATAAAAGCGTTTCAAGAATTATTAATAATCCAATTTGAACGAGCAGTAGATAAGCAAGGTCTTGAACATTTAGGTAAAAACATACAATTAACTTATCAACAATGAAAAGAGGATAAATAACGTAATGAATTTAATTATTAGTGCAATGAAAGAAGAGTTAATAACAACTTTAAATGCTTTAAAACCAACAGCAATTGGTAAATACTCACAGATTGAATTATATCAAAAAGGTAATTGATTATTTGCAATTAGCAAGATTGGTTTAGTAAATGCTGCAATGACTTTAACA
>NZ_PUUH01000302.1:0-5564 GCF_002968355.1 Spiroplasma sp. ChiS
AAAATCGTTTCTCTTCGGCCGATAAAAGGATAATCAAAATAAATAATTGCTTTCCAAAAGATTGGGGTCATAATAACAAATCAAATCAGAGTAAAGATTGGTACTCAGAAGAAATTAGTTCCTTTGGCCACCGGAATAACTCCTTTGTAAATAAAATCAACTAAACCATCGGTAAAGGATACTCAAATATGAACATCAAGCATTGACATAAATAAACCATTTAATCCAGCAAGAGGAGTATAAACACAAAAGTATAATAATGGTGAAACAAAGAAGGCAAATAAATTAATAATTACATTGTTTCCCGTTAAAATGGTAACCGCCACAATCATTGTCATTAAAATTGCTGTTGGCAAACAATTTTCTTTTTTACTAGTTAAAATAATAGCTGTACTAATTGCTAACGAACCACCAAAGGTAAAAGCATAGTTTGGTGGTAATTTTAGTTGTAATAAATGACCAAAATTACTAGATAAAAATCAATCATAAACTTGGACTGAAAAACCATTTGCTTGTGGTAAACGGTTGATTGGAAGCAAATTAATTCATCCTAAAATACTGATCTGCTGATCTCGGAACAATGGTTGTCTTATAAAATTCCAGGCAACTTGAATCGTACTATTATCTGAAGTATCATCAAAAATATTATGCTCTCAACCATAATGAAGAGCAATATTTCTAAATAAAGTTTCAAACTCTGTTTGGCTTAGTGTCTTAACAGTTGTTGGAATAAATAAATTAGCAACAATATCCTTAAAACCAAGTGGAATTAATAAAATATTTAATAATTCATAAACAAAAGCTGGTCCTAAGAAATTATTTGCACTTTGTTGTCACATTCAATTATAAATATGGTTTAAAACAATTGACAACACAATCCATAAAAGTAAGAAAATAATTGCTAAAAACATATTTGCTAAAACAACAATTAAAGTAACAAACGGAAAACCATTTAATAATCCGAAGGATTTTGGTAAACGCAAATCAATACATTTATTATAAATGTATGATGAAACAATTCCAACGATTACTCCCCCTAAAATTGAAGTATTTAAAGTAACAAGACCAAAAGTTGTTCCTAAAACCATTGATAAATTATTCCCATGGTAAAAGAAAAGAATGCTAGTAAAATAAGTCGTTCCTTCAGGAGTGACTTTATACTGAATTAAGGCATATTGCATCACAACAAAAACTAAAAAGCCAGTAACAGCAATTGCTACGGCTTTCACATTATTAGTAATACTAATAACTGTTACTAAACAAATGATAAGTGATAAATTATCAAAAACTGTTTTTCCGATTTTAGTACAAACATCCCCGATTGTTACTATTACAAGATTATTAACATATTCTTTTAAAATCATTCCAATTCCATAAATTAAAACAATTAATAATAATGGAATAATTATTAAAGTAATAATTTTAATAAAACGTTCATAAATATTTCTAATCTTAATTTTATTACTACGATTATTACTATAGCTTTTTCCGTTTTTCCTGATTTGATATAACCTATCAATTTTCAAAATTATTTTCCTTTCTTCAAAAACAATTTAATTTCTTTAATCTGCAAAAAATTGAATTGTTTCAGCTACTGAACTATAAAATGGATAGGGTGCACCATATTGTTGTGAAATATTTAAATCATATTGCACATAAAACTTAATTTGACCCAATGCTTCTTTTAGCAACCCAACGACTGTTAAGCGAACAAAATCAGTTTGATTTTTAGCTATAGTTCTCTTAATAATAAACTGACCATTTTTCATTTGCAATTTAAAATCAGCAGTATTAAAAGGGATATTTGATAAATCAAATCCATCTTGATTACCCGCAATATAAGTTTTAATCATTAATTTAGTAAACTTAAACTTTGGATATTTATTCACAAAACTATCTCAAGTATTTGCATGTTCCGAATAGTTAAAATCAATTGGCTGGTGATTATTTACAACACCGTAATCAGTTGTTCGAACAGGGAATTCCTTCTTTCCACTCATACCGCTAATGTTATACTCTACAACATTATTATTTTTTGCTAGTTCAACAAGTCGTGCTGTTGAAATAGAAGTAAATGTTGTAGCAGGTATTGATGAAGTTACTGCCATACTAGCTGATGATACTAAAAATAAATTTTTCATTCTTAAAAACTCCTTTTAATATATTTAATTAATATTGTTGATAATTGATACACGATTAATACATGTTTGATATAAAAAATAGGCAAATCCTATGTGATAATGATATCACATTTTTCTTCCAAAAAATAAAAAATATTAGAAATTTAACCAAAAAAAAAGACTTAAAAAATGAATTATGAATTAGTCAAGAAAAGTAGACTAATAAAAAATGACTAAAGGTTTAGGTTCCTGTATTCAACAGGACTTAGACCTTTTAATTTTGATTGTTGTCTAAAATTATTATAAAAATAAATATACTTAGGTAAATTACTTATAATTCATTTTGTAGTTCTCTTTTTTCTTGAAATTTGATTTAAAAATTCACTTTTCATTGTACCAAATCATGATTCAGTATGGGCATTATCATATGGATTACCTCGTTTATACATTAATATTTTAATTCCTAAATAATTGCAAAGTCTTTGATAATTTTGATTTGTGTAATGAAATCCTTGATCAGATTGTAAAATTCATGTTTTAGGTTTACCAGCTTTTATTCAAGCATTAATAATATTTTTTAAAACAAAATTAGTACCTAAATTATTACTAATTTGATAGTCCAAAATTTGGTTATTATGAAAATCTTTGACAATTGATAAATAATAAGTTTTTTTATTAGTTAGCAAATATGTAATATAGGTTCCTAGTTTTTGATTAAGTTCAGTAGTCCTAAAGTTTTGACTCAATAAATTTTCATATTGAAAAGGCCTAGATGAAAGTTTATATTTGAATTTTTTAATTCTTTGAACAGATTTTAGATTCAAATATTTCATATATCTATATACCATATGAGCTTTTAAAGATAAATTATAGATTTTATTAATTATTAAAGTTAGCATTTTATAACCATAAATTTTATTAAATTTCAAAAATGATATTTTAATTAATTTAGCTAATTTTGAATCTCACTTATTAAATTTTTGCATACCATTGTTAAATCACTTATAATATCTTGATTTAGAAATATTTAAAATATGAGTTAAATATTTAATCGTGTATTTTTTCTTCAAGGACCAACCCGCTCAAAATTTCATTTTCTTCGATTAGTTCCTCTTTACTCATACTATTAAAATCAATAGTTTTAGGTCGGCCTGGTCTGCGAATTCCCTTTGACTAAGGACCCTTTCCAGGAATTAAATTATCTTCATTTGTGATTTTAATTCATCTGTTTAAAGTTTCCTTTGCAATAGTAAATTTTTTTATTGTATTCATATACCCATTTTTATGATAATATTTAATAATTTTTATTTTTTCTTCTTTTGTGTATCATTTTCCCATAATAAAAGAACATCTCCTAATAAAATATTACACTCTTTTTAAGAGTTTACTTTATTATAGATGTTCAAAGTCCTCTTAAATATTACTTATTTTAGCGCTGCAAGAGCAACATTTAAAGCTTCATGTAATTGTGTCGCTGATTTTTCAAATTGAAATTGCTCTTCTTTTGCTAATTTTCATTCAATAATTTCTTCAATTCCATTCGCCCCAATAACGGCTGGCACACCAATGTATGTTCCCTTAACATTATATTCGCCTTCACATTTTGCACCAACTAAGAACGTTGATCTTTCATCATTTAAAATTGCTTTTGCAATTGATGATAAACATACCCCAATTCCATAAAAAGTTGCTTTCTTTAAATCAATGATTGTATAAGCCATTTTCATCATTTGTTGGTGCATATCTTCTAAATCTTTTTCTGTTAATTTTCCTTCTGCAACAAAATCAGCAATTGATTTTTGCATAATTGAAGCTTTTGATCAAGCAGAAACTGATGAATCACCATGTTCACCCAAAACATAGGCATTAACACTAGCTGGAGCAATATTTAATTTATTACCAACTAAGCGTCTTAAACGTGCTGAATCTAAAGTTGTTCCTGAAGAAATAACTTTATTTTTTGCATAACCAGTTACTTTTTGATAAACTGATGCCAAAACATCGACCGGATTTGAAGCAATTAGAGTAACACCTTTAAAACCTGACGCTTTAATTTTTAAAGCAATATCTTGCATAATTCTTGCATTATCAGCAACCATATCTAAACGTGATTCACCAACTCGTTGTGGTCTCCCAGCTGTAATAACAATTAAATCAGCATCTTTACATTCACTATAATCACCAGCTTTAATTGTACTAAAACGATTTTCTAAAACAGCAACAGCATCTGATAAATCAATAGCGTTCCCTTCTGCTGCTTGTCGAAAGGCATCAATTAACACATAATGTTGTGCAATCCCTCTATTCATCGCTGAATATAAAAAGCTGTTTCCAACCATTCCACATCCAACTAAAACTACTTTTCTCGTTGAATTTTCCATATTTCTTCTCCTTTTAAAAATCTCTTATTTTATTATAGCAAAAAATAAAAAAATTTTTTTTAAAAGACTCAAAATATATGGGTTTTTTACAATTAAAATTGTAAAAAATGATAATTTTATTATCAAAATTATATTTTTTAATAAAATAGTAACAAAGTTTTGCTACTACATAATTTTACAGGGTACCATAACCTCAAAGGCATCGTGTAATCGAAGTGCAACAAATCAACTCAGAAAGGAGTTGATTTTTTATTGAAAAAAACATTATTTTATTTTGCGGTCCTTAGTAACTAAATATGGAAAAGATATTGTTATTAATACTGTAAATAAGATAGTAATTAATAATGTAAAAGAAAATGAATAAATTATCCGCGTAATTTATTAGCGGTAATTTATTCAATATAGTTTATTTTGAGCGTAGCGAACACGCGAAGCGTGYCGCAATATTTTTAGARAGGAGATGTAATATGCCAACTTGATTAACGACAATATTTAGTGTTGTTATTATATTAGGGATTTTTGCTTGAATTGGTTTATCAATTTATCAAAAAATTAAACAAATTCGAGGAAAGAAAAAAGAAAAAAAAGAAATTGCAAGAAAGGAGGATAAAAAATAATGTTAGGTATGTATTTAACAACAGCGTTTAATTTTTTAACAGTAACTACACCTACACCTAAAACTATGTCTGAGGGTATGACTGGGATTTGAACGGGTTTAACTAGTGCATTATGAAAAGTTAAAGAAGGTATAACAAATATTTTACCTGAGATAATGGTTTTCTTAGGYGAAGCGTGAATTATTTTAATTCCATTTGCTATATTTTGTATTATTAAAATCTTAAACTTTTTCCGTGTTATGGTTAAAGGATTTTAGTATTTATATTTATTATTTATCATGTATTTTAACTGTGGCACACTAGTTTTTATATGTGATTTGATTAAATAATTTTATTGTTTATTTTTACACTATACACTGTTTACAAATTTATTTTTTAATAAACTTTATTACTATCGTTAATATTGGGATAATAAAAATCCCTATTATACATATAAATTTAACTAT
>NZ_PUUH01000303.1:0-5529 GCF_002968355.1 Spiroplasma sp. ChiS
GAATAATTTATTCTTTTACTTTTTAATTTCAATATCTTTTGCAATCTTATTAACAGTATTAATAACATTATCTTTACCATACTTTTTCACTAGGGACCGCAAAATAAAATATTGCTTTGTTTGCATAATTTCAACTCCTCAATTAAAAATATTAAAAAAATTTACTTTCCAAAACTGTAAAAACCAACTTTTACTTTTTAATTTCAATATCTTTTGCAATCTTATTAACAGTATTAATAACATTATCTTTACCATACTTTTTCACTAGGGACCGCAAAATAAAATATTGCTTTGTTTGCATAATTTCAACTCCTCAATTAAAAATATTAAAAAAATTTACTTTCCAAAACTGTAAAAACCAAAAATACAAAATGTATGTGGTTTCTACACTTTTTTATATTAATCGCACAAATTTCATAAAAATAATTAATAAAAAGATATTTGTTATTGTACTATACAACGCTGGATTAAATTTTCATACTTCAAATATTTGACTAAAAAACTATATACTGTTTCAAAAACCTTACCAACACCACTCGCTAATTTATTAACTTGTTTAACACCGGGAATAGTATTGACAATTCAAATCACCGCATTTTTAATATGAGTTTCTAAATCTCATCAACCTTTAGGAGTTATATATTGCACTTGAAATCATTGTTTATTGGGGAACAACCCACCGTTATTAATTTCTTATCAGTTATAAATTCCAAAATTAAAATCATAATATCGGTACATATCATTCTCTTTTTGTGTTTGCAATTCAAAAACATTATAACCGATTTTTTGTTCTTCAATTTTTTTATACTTTAAACCATATTTATTTTGTAAATCACCGCCAAAAACATAACCCGAATTTAACTTAATATCATAATTATTAGCAACCGAAAAATCATAATTAAAAACACTACCATAATTATTAATCGTATAAAACCTATTTTTAAATGCTGAATATAATTTAATATTTAATTGCTTATATTTATCAGAAAAATAAAAATATCGCGGATAAATTTTAAAACCATTATTTACTAATAAACCATATTTTTTATTATAACCTTGCACATAAGTATTATTTTCTAAATCAAAAATCGTGCGTAAATAATTAGTATAAAATTTCTGTGAAATCTTAAACATACTACTTAATAATTTATCAAATTGTAATTTATCGTTAATATTTTCACTCAATAAAATATTATTAAAATTTTGCAATTTCAACGCAAAAAAATTAACTAAAACAGTATCATATTGTAAATTATCAATATACCCATTTTCAATAAACGAACTACGATTTTGAAATACCGGCACCAACGCACTTGCAAAAAACGACTGTAAAAACTTAGATAAATCAAACTGACCGCTAAATTGTTGATAATACTTTAAATCTTTACTATTTAATGATGAATAAATTGAACCATTAAAATTAAAAACTTCACCCATTCCCGTTTGCATAAAACTAAAATTGAAACTTAAATCATCATTATTAACATTATTTAACTCTAAACTACCAGAAATAATTAAATTTGCTTCATCAACAGTCAAAATCATTCGATAAATTGCTTTTTTAATATTTTTAACATCCAATTCATCAACCGTCTCAAAATCAAAAATTATCCGCTTTGTACCAACCTTATTCGGATTTTCATAATTCGCACTACCACCTTGCTGAACTCTAATATTTTCTTGCAAAACAGAATATAAAGATAAACTAATAAATTCTTTTACGCGAGTTTGTTGATAACTATTTTAATCAGTAATTTCACCGGTGTTTTGATTGATTGTTGGTATTTGTGGTTTATTATTTAATTCTCATTTATATACAATATCACTAAAAAATCTAGTTCCATATTTTTCTGAACTATTAATTTTTTCTATTTTTCATAAATTAGAATCTTTATGTATTACAATATATCACCCAGTATTTCGTCGCATATAATTATTTTCAATTAATTTTCAATTATCTACTTTTAACTTAACTCTTGGATAATGATTTTCTTTATAGCGGTCAACATTTTCCACAATTTTTTTCGATACATTAAACATCTTATGTTTTACAGCAAAGGCATAAATAAAATCAATTAAATCATTAAAAAAAATCTCTCTTTTAACATCATAAAATTTTTCAACCATATACCTATTTTTTAAACTATGTCATTGTCGATAATAATTCAAAAATACTTCATCTGGTTTATCATAAACAACTCCGGTGGAATAACTATCTTGTAAAAAATCTAAATACCATTTATCATTAAACAATAAATTTTTTGATGTTTTTAAAGTTGGATTAATAAAATAATTTGTTTCCGATCAATTTTCAAAAAAACTACTGCGTAAAAACATTGTATTAATAAAATCAGTTTCATTAATACCTTTATCAGTACTATTTTAAAAAAATTCTCTTGTTTAAGCGTATAATGCTCCTCATTTAAGGATCTAAACGCCGTTAAAGTAATAAATGGAAAATAACGAAACCCAAAAAAGTTAAAATAAATATGGCAAATAAAGATAACGATTTTTTCATAAACTCAACTCCTAACTATACAATGTTTTTGAAACAATAAACCCAATAATATATAAACTTGATATTGTTAACATTAACGGATGACTAAACAAAACTGCCATTCTCCCAAATAATCAAATCAACCAAGTATCAGAATTATATAAATCCATAATAATATTTTTTGCTGATGTAAATTGATTAATAATAACAGTAATAAAACCAGTTCCAAATATCGCAATTGCCGCCACCAATAAAACTAATTTAATCATTACTTATGCACTCTCCTATATCCTTGTTCTCTTGTTTTTGCTTGTTTTGCTAAACTTGATAATTGTTTTTTATTACGATTAATTTTAAATTGTTTACGCTCTTTAATATGTTTTTGCATACCTTGTTTAGTATCAGAAACACCGCGAACTGTTGAAGAATATATTTGCGAAACACCATTATTAACTGTTGAACCTAAATTATTATATTGTGTTGATGTGCCGTGAATTGCATAAATAGATAACTTAATAACCATAAAAAAGACTAAAAAATAAGCAATCGATGTATTTGTCATCGGTAATTTTGTATTTCAAATTACATCAAAAATAAACAAAATATATCAAAAACAAAACTAAAAATCTTGTCTCAATTACTATTATTATTTTCAACTAATAAATTAATCATCTTTACTATTTCCTTTCTTTTTTTTAGGTTTTAAATTCTTTTTCAAAATATCAATATCAAACAATTTTAATCGTTCTTTAACACTTAACTTTGTAATTTCTGACCAATAATATTCTTTTTTATTAACAATTTCGTCATTCTTTAAATCACGCACAAACTTTAACCATTGACTATCCTATCATATTTATTAGCGAATTCAAGAGGAATTATTATTTTAAAAAATTGAATTCCTAACCCAACATCCGACTTATGTTTTGCTGTTTTACCTTCTGCTGTTCGTTCTACTGATTTTGTTTTTCAAATTTCATAATCCGTTATATCTTGGAAAATCCCAATTCGCATAATAAAGAAACGATTAAAAAAATTAAATCCTTTTTTAGCAACGGGTTTTTTCAATGAAATTGGAATAATAATCCCACTTGCTAACTGGCGAATATTATTTCAAATCATACCTTCACGCTGAGCAGTAAACAACGCACGATTACCAAAATGTCTCGCTAAAACAATTCACGGTATTTTACCACTATGAATTTTTTTCTCATCGTGAAGACTAGTTCCATCAATATACAAATAACTTTCATCAAATAAAATAACACTATCATCTGGGGGAACCGGTTTTGTTCTATAGGTAAAATCTAAATTTTTAAATGTTAAAACTTTAACTTTATCATCTTCTAAGGGATAATTACTATAAATTTCATCTGTCAATAATTTCATAGTTTGCGACAAATAAGTTAAAAGTAATGTTTTACCGGTCCCTAACTTTCCAATAATAACTGATAACGGATTATCTCAAAAAAAATTTACTAACCGAAAAGCGTTTAACTGATAAAAAATATTTTTTCACAATCATCACACAAAATATACACATTGCAAAGCAAACAACAATAAAAATACTAAATCAACACAATACAAAGAAATTATCCAAAGTAATAAATCAATTAAACTAAACAAAAGCATTGAACCATTAATATAACAATAGTTTTTAAAAAAAAATATAAATTTTTTCATTATTTAAAATACCCAACTATTTTAAAAACCATTCACAAGAAAAACCAAGTTAAAAACAAAATCACAATTCAAACACCAACCATCAAAGTTAAATATTCATTTTGCGTTAAATTCCACATTGTAATACTTTCAACATTCGTTTTATCTATAAACAAAAATATATGAATAAAAAACTCTTTTAATTTAATTCAATCATTTTGCATTTTTAAAAACTCCACATTTTTTGAATAAGTTTAAAAAACATTCCAAAAAACAAAACAATAAATAACACAAAGGATATAACATATAAAAACTCAGGGGCATTTGCACCAATAATATAACTAACAAATTGAACTCAATAATCATATAAACTCATTTAATTTAAACTTTCTAAATCATTAATTAATTGTTCTTCTTTTTCAACACTTCAATTTATTAAATTATTATTGTTATTATTTGCTTTTACTTTTTTAGGTTCACTTAAAAATAACGCTTTTTTCATTTTATTAAAGTAATTTTGTTTATATTGATTATATAAATTGATTAATTCTGTTCCAGTTAAATATTTTCAAATATTTCGCTTTAAATTTTCATCATATTTTATAATAGGATAAGAATTATCATAAATCAAACCAATTGCTACTTGCTATGAATGTTTTTCACTCGAATAAATAAACTTATTACTCAACCAAAAACCAATATGGCGATTATGATTGGGTAAATTAATAAAACTTGCTTTATCTGTTGTAAATTCCTTAACTTGTATTATATGACCTATAATCAATAATGATAAAAAGGAAACAGAAGCTATTAAACAGAAAAAGGAAATTAAAATATAAATAATATCTCCTACATTTAAAGAAAAAATTATAAAATCAATGCAAAAACCAGAACAAATGAAAATTAAAAAATAACAAAAACCTAAATTCCTTAACTTGTATTATATGACCTATAATCAATAATGATAAAAAGGAAACAGAAGCTATTAAACAGAAAAAGGAAATTAAAATATAAATAATATCTCCTACATTTAAAGAAAAAATTATAAAATCAATGCAAAAACCAGAACAAATGAAAATTAAAAAATAACAAAAACCAAAACACAAATTCAAAAAAATAAAATTTCTCTTTATTTTTTTATATTCCTTAGTTGTTTTAAATTTCATATCCATAATATAGCCTCCTAACTAAATATTTGTTTTTAATAAACAATGTTATAAATAATGTTTATATAATGTTTTTTAATTGTAAGAAACACTGATTATTAACAATGTTATACATAATGCTAATATATTGTTTATTTAATGTTTAATAAACACTGTTAATAAACATTGTTAATAAACATTGTTAAATATATAAAATAATAAAAA
>NZ_PUUH01000304.1:0-5437 GCF_002968355.1 Spiroplasma sp. ChiS
ACAACGCAAACTAATTATATTGTTGCTCTATATTTTTTCTTATATTTGTTTGAATATTTGTTTGAATCAAAATTTAAAAATACAAAGCCACATTATATTATTCAATTAGCAGTTACAACATACATTACAATTACAATGTTAGTTTTTTGAGTTGGTATTGTTGGTCAAAAAGACCAAGCGGCAAAATATCGTCCTTATCACTTGGTAGCAACAGTTATTTTACATTTAGTGATGCCAGTTATAATGATTACAAGTTATGTTTTAACAGCTGGTGATCGTTATTATCATTATGAAGATCATCATAAAAAATATTTATGATTAATTATGTTATATATTGTAGCATATTTAACAGTTATTTTAGTGCGAGGGACTTATCGTCATTTAGATGGTAAAGATCCTAGAACACTTTTTCCATACTTTTTCTTTAATTATTTTGAACCTAATGGTGAATTTATGGTTGCCACAGCATTAGTCGTAATTTGTGTTGTTGCAGTTTCGTTACAATATTTTTATATTTTCATTAATAATTTATTGTATTTCCGTTATTATCGTAACAAAAATGTTAAAATTGCTCCAATCCAATATGTAATGAAAACTAATAAGGTTACAATCACTGGGTTTGCTATTGGAATCATTGTTTTAGTCTTGAATATTATCATAAAAATGGGTATATGAATACAATAAAAAAATTTACTATTGCAAAGGAAACTTTAAGCAGATGAATTAAAATCACAAATGAAGATAATTTAATTCCTTGAAAGGGTCTTCAGTCAAAGAGAATTCGCAGACCAGGCCGACCTAAAACTATTGATTTTAATAGTATGAGTAAAGAAGAACTAATTAAATATATAGAAATGATACAAGATATAAAAAAGTATTTAACCAAATCGAAAAAAATGAAATTTTGAGCGGTTTGGTCCTTGAAGAAAAAATACACGATTAAATATTTAACTCATATTTTAAATATTTCTAAATCAGGGTATTATAAGTGATTTAACAATGGTATGCAAAAATTTAATAAGTTAGATTCAAAATTAACTAAATTAATTAAAATATCATTTTTGAAATTTAATAAAATTTATGGTTATAAAATTATAACTTTAATAATTAATAAAATGTAATCCTATAAATGCAAGCAGTAATTTTTTCCTCTTTTTAATTTWATTATAACATCATTTTTAACAAATGCAACTCTTTTTTAAAAAAATTAAAATATTTTATAAATATAACTTAATTTAACCATATTTAATCATACTAAAAAAGCATTTATTAAATTTTAATTAATAAATTTCTTTAAATATTCTGTAAAAACATTTCTTTTGCACTTATTCAATTTAAACACGGTCGAAGTTTTTTATTTATAACATTAACTACTCAATCTATTCTTTTCTGATTAACATTATTAAAATCTGTGCCCTTAGGAAATCAATATCTTAATTCACTATTCATATATTCAATTAAAGGTTTTTGTTGTGGTGAACCAGCATCACAAAAATAAACTTGTGTTTCAGCAAATATTTCCATTTCTCGTCATTTACTAAATTCTTTACCTCTATCTGTTATTATTCCTTTAATTTTTCCAATTAAATTATTATTTATAACAATATCTTTAAACTTTTTCTCAACTTCCCTAGCAGTATGATTTTCTAATTTTATTGCAAAATATTTTTTACTTGATTGTTCTGCTAAAACTAAACAACTAGATAAATGTTCTTTTCCAACAACAGTATCCATTTCTAATCAACCAACATTAGAAACTTTATTTTCAATATCTCAAATTGACTTAAAATCAGTTAATTTACCAGGATTATCTTTTTTTCCTTTTGTTTTAAATTTTTTACCACGATATCGTAAATTTTCTTTTTTTAATCCAAATTCACCTAAACGAATTCATTTATAAAAAGTTTTAAGACAAGCAAGAAATTTAACACGAAATTTTAAAAAATAACGATAAATAATTTCTGATGGTGAATCATGATAAACATTAAATCTCAGATGAATAAAATTTAATTGTTCTTCTGTAAATTCAGGTAGTTTTTTAATACATTTTTTACGCTTTTTATAATAATCTTTTTGTGCTTCAATTGCTGTATCTTCTATATTTTTTAAATCGCTTAATTTCTCGTCTAATAGTATCTACACTACGATTTATTTGTCTTGCAATTTCAGATAAATTAAGCGTACCATTTTTCTTTTTACAAGCATTAGAAAATAATAAATCCTTAAATAAATCACGCTCATCATATTTTACATGTTTATAATCTTTCATATATTTTGTCTCCAATCTTTTTCAAATTATTTATACACTATTTTTTAAAAAACTATTGACAATTATTTTTAAAGTTATAAAATTAAATAGTAAATAAGTAGTAATTTTTGTCTCTTAAAACTGTTTATATCAAAAAAGAAAGTAATTAAGTTTACTTTCTTTTTATTTTGATGTAAAATAAACATAATAAAAATAATATTAAGTTCTTTAATACATTTTGCTACGTTTTTAGTTCTTGATAAGTTTGTTTAATATTCTTTTATTTAACCATATTGTTTAAATAATAGCAATTTTAATATGCAAAAAGGAATAAAAAATGAAAGAATTTAATCCAAAAAAAGCAAGTTTGGCAACTTTTTATCGTAAAATAGAACAATTTTGAGAAAATAAATCACCTAATAAACCATATACTTTGAATGATTTAACCAATGAATTTAACCTTTCTCGCAAGTGAAGATATGATACTTATGCGAGCGATAAGATAGTTCCTTTGCTTGAACGACAAGTTGATAGAATTGAAAGTGAAATAGTTAATTTTATGATGAAATCACCTGATGGTGCTAAATTATATTGACAACGAGCATTTAATTATAAATATTCATTACAAGAAAAAGAACTTGAAAAAGAATTAAACTTAAATAATCAACAACCAATCATTGTTAATTTGCAAACTGACATTAGAGATATTAAAAAAGAAGAAAGTGATAATAATGCTTAATCATTTTACTTATTTGTTAGAAATTCCTTATTGGTTATTACAAAATAGTAGTATTGGTAATAAATATCCATTTACTAAAAAGTTTGAATTAGTTAATGAAATTAATCAAATTGGTTCAAGACATAGTGGTAAAACTTTATCTAATTTAAAAATGTTTGCTGAATTAATTAAAATATCAATGTTAATAAATGAACCTGTGTTTATTTTTGCTAGTATGAAAATGAATAAAGATATTAGAGATAGTATCTTTCAAAACATATGAAATACATTAGAAAAACATAATATTCCATTTACTGTTAATTTAAGTACACATTCTTTTACTATTCCTAATGGTACAAAAATAGTATGTAGGGGTTTACATTCTGCTACAAAAAGGGAAAAATTAAAAGATTTTGCTGATTTGAATAAATATAAATTAGTAATTGATTGAAGAGAAGAATGCGACCAATATAACCAAAATGATATTAATGAGATTGATTTTGCTTTAAGAGGTAGTCAAAATAAAATAACAATTAATACATGTAATCCTGAAAGTTTAAAAAGATATATTGTTGGTTATTGTAATCAATTATTACCTTTTAATGAAGAAATAATGCTTAGTAAATATGAACAAACTGCTTATATTGAAAAATGAAATATGAAAATTATTATTCATTATACAAATTGAAGATTAAATGATTTATTACCACAAAAAGAAAGAAATAAAATAGAAAGATTAGAACAATTAGATATTGAAAGAGCAAGAGTGTGGAGTTGAGGTTTACCAGCCAATACTAGTGGGTCAATCTTTGCAAGATATATTGATATTATGCAAGCAACAGATATTATTCAACCAACTAAATTATTAGGTGGTGTTGATATTGCGAATGCTACTAGTCCTAAAGGACATACAACAGCAGCTAGTTTTTGATTATATAATTCATTTGATAAAAAAGCATATAAAGTAGCAGAATATACGCATTCAAACGCTACTCAACAATTTAAAAATGAATTAGAACAAGTAAAAGATATTTTAGAATTTTATAATAATCAATTAAATAAATATTTTAATTTAATACAGCAAGGTATATCAATCAATGTTGATGATAGTGCTTTTTCAACATTACAAAGTTTAAATCTAGAAAAATATAATTATTCTTTTGGTCAATATATGACATTTAAACCAGCACAAAAGCAGAAATTTAATGTAAGACACCGTGTAGAGGCATTCACTATGTTAATAAATACTAATCAATTAAAATGATTATGAGAAAAATGTCCTGTAAGTAAATCTCAATATGAATTAATTCAATGAGAAGATAAGCCTGAAGCAAGAGAAGAACGAGTATTAGACTTATATGATGATACATTTGATAGTGATTTCTATGCTTTACACTTTRAATTAATACCAATGGTTAAACATAATAGTTCAGCAGATTATAAATTATGACAACAAAGGGAGTGAATAAATTAATGAAAAAAGATATATATGTAATACATGATGAGCGTGTAATAAATGCAAAAAGACCTTATATGTCTGTTTGTGGAAAAGTTAAAAAAAGACTTTGTAAAGAATTAAAAAAAGATAATATCGCAATATGTAAATTAAATTTATATAACAAATATATTAAAAAATATAAAAAAGTTAAAGTATGTGTACAAGTTTTAGCAAATGAACCAAATTTATTAACAGTAAATATAATTAATTATGCACTTATTTTAAAATTAAAGGAGCAAAATAACAATGAATAATAATACATATCCTACTTTACCAAACTTAAATGATATTAATAGTGTTTTAAAATATTATAATTATGATTGAACAATTAATTTAGCAAATATTATTGCTCGACATCAAATGCGATTAGTAAATGGTAAAGATATTTTATTTAAATCTCATAGAGAAGATATCTTAGAAAAATTAAATTGATGATATGAAACTTATAAAATTAAAGAAAAATTAGATAAAAATGAATTAACAGCAAGTTTAATGGGTAAAACTATCTTCGGTTTATTAGAAACATGAGATGGCAATATTGATTTATGAATTAACCCTTTTAACTTTACTTCAAGAGTAAGTAAAATAAATGAAATTGAACAAGGTGCTGATATTTGATTAAATTATCATCAATCAGATAGTGGTTTTATTTTAAATTTAATTTGTACTAAAGATAAAATAGTTATTAAATGTTGACCTAAAAATAATGAAGTAATTGTTGGACAAAGTAAAACACAAATTAAAGATGATGTTAAACCTATTTTAGTACAAGAATTTAAAAACAAATTAGGTGTTGTACCTTTTTGAGAAATGATAAATGAACCTAATCCATTATTTTTATCTACATCAACTACATTAAATCCATGACCTACAATGGCAAATTGTTATAAATTACAATTTGATTTAGAAGATAGTTTTAATATTAAATCAAAAGAACGATGAGCAAATAGAACTCATTGATATGGTCAATTAG
>NZ_PUUH01000305.1:0-5403 GCF_002968355.1 Spiroplasma sp. ChiS
AGTAAATAGTAAATTTTGTTTGAGATAATCCGTTATCGGTAATTATTGGTAAGTTAGGAACTGGTAAAACATTACTTTTAACTTATTTGTCGCAAACTATGAAATTATTGACAGATGAAATTTATAGTAATTATCCGTTAGAAGATGATAAAGTTAAAGTTTTAACATTTAAAAATTTAGATTTTACAGATAGAACAAAACCGGTTCCCCCAGATGATAGTGTTATTTTATTTGATGAAAGTTATTTGTATATTGATGGAACTAGTTCTCATGATGAGAAAAAAGTTCATAGTGGTAAAATACCGTGAATTGTTTTAGCGAGACATTTTGGACATCGTGCGTTGTTTACTGCTCAGCGTGAGGGTATGATTTGAAATAATATTCGCCAGTTAGCAAGTGGGATTATTATTCCAATTTCATTGAAAAARCCCGTTRCTAAAAAARGATTTAATTTTTTTAATYGTTTCTTTATTATGCGAATTGGGATTTTCCAAGATATAACGGATTATGAAATTTGAAAAACAAAATCAGTAGAACGAACAGYAGAAGGTAAAAGAGCAAAACATAAGTCGGATGTTGGGTTAGGAATTCGGTTTTTTAAAATAATAATTCCCCTTGAATTCGCTAATAAGTATGATAGTCAATGGTTAAAGTTTGTGCGTGATTTAAAGAATGATGAAATTGTTAATAAAAAAGAATATTATTGGTTGGAAATCACAAAATTAAGTGTTAAAGAACGATTAGAATTGTTTGATATTGATATTTTGAAAAAGAATTTAAAACCTAAAAAAGAGAAAGGAAATGGTAAAGATGATTAATTTATTAGTTGAAAATAATAATAGTAATTGAGATAAKATTTTTAGTTTTGTTTTTGATATATTTTTGTTTATTTTTGATGTAATTTGAAATACAAAATTACCGATGACAAATATCTATTGCTTATTTTTTAGTCTTTTTTATGGTTATTAAGTTATCTATTTATGCAATTCATGGCACATCAACACAATATAATAATTTAGGTTCGACAGTTAATAATGGTGTTTCGCAAGTATATTCGTCAACTGTACGAAAAGGTATTAATGTTGGTAAAAATGTTTATCAGAATAGTAATAAGAAACAAGTTAAACGAGAAATTAAACGTCAAAATGTTAGACAACAAGCAAAAGTTAAAAGAGGTGTTAAGTAATGATTAAATTAGTTTTATTGGTTGCGGCAATCGCGATATTTGGAACTGGTTTTATTACTGTTATTATTAATCAATTTACATCAGCAAAAAATATTATTATGGATTTATATAATTCTGATACTTGGTTGATTTGATTATTTGGTAGAATGGCAGTTTTGTTTAGTCATTCATTAATGTTAACGATATCAAGTTTATATATTGTTGGGTTTATTGTTTCAAAAACATTGTATAGTTAGGAGTTGAGTTTATGAAAATTAAAATTTTAAAGTTTTTAAAAGAAAAATGATGAGAAATATTAGTATATATTTTAGTTGTTGGTTTTGGTTTTTCTTTATTTATTGGGTCAATTTACGATAAATGAGATAGATTAATTAATGAATTTGGCATTTTATTTTGATATATGTTATTTGCAAATTTGTTTTTTTTGATTTGAATTAGTTTGATGTATTTTATTTATAATTAATTTTAAAAATAAGAAAGGTGGTAAAGAATAACGCGTAAGTTATCATATTTATTTGCCATATTTATTTTAACTTTTTTGGGTTTCGTTATTCCATTTATTACTTTTTAACGGCGTTTAGACCCTTAAATGAGGATCATTATACGCTTAAACAAGAGAATAAGTACTCATAAAGGTATTAATGAAACTGATTTTATTAATACGATGTTTTTACGTAGCAGTTTTTTTGAAAATTGGTCGGAAACAAATTATTTTATTAATCCAACTTTAAAAACATCAAAAAAATTATCATTTAATGATAAATGGTATTTGGATTTTTTACAAGATAGTTATTCAACCGGAGTTGTTTATGATAAACCTAATGAAGTATTTTTGAATTATTATCGACAATGACATAGTTTAAAAAATCAGTTTATGGTTGAAAAATTTTATGATGTTAAAAGGGAGAATTTTTTGAATGATTTAACTGATTTTATTTATGCCTTTGCTGTAAAATATAAGATGTTTAATGTATCGAAAGAAATTGTGGAAAATGTTGACCGCTATAAAGAAAATCATTATCCAAGAGTTAAGTTAAATCAATATTAAATTTTAAAAATATAAGTGGTACATTTAACCAAGAATTTAATGTGCGTAATAATAAATGATATGTAATATCAGCAAGAAAACTCAATACAACAGATAATTATAAAATTATTAAATTTAAAAACAATGATATTGACAAACCATTTGGTAATGTTTGAAATAATGGTGTTGCTTTAAATGGAGAATGATATTCTGTAATAGAATTATATAGATGAGAAGGCGTTGGTGAACCACAATTACCAACCATTGATAAAAACACTGGTGAAATTACTGATTGAAATAGTTATCAACAAACTCGCGTAAAAGAATTTATTGATTTATCTTTATATTCTGTTTTGCAAGAAAATATTAGAGTACAGCGAGGTGATAGTGCGGATTATGAAAATCCGAATAAGGTTGGTACAAAGCGGATAATTTTTGATTTTGAGACGGTTGATGAATTGGATGTTAAAAATATTAAAAAAGCAATTTATCGGATGATTTTAACTGTTGATGAAGCAAATTTAATTATTTCTAGTAGTTTAGAGTTAAATAATATTAATAATGATGATTTAAGTTTTAATTTTAGTTTTATGCGAATGGGAATGGGTGAAGTTTTTAATTTTAATGGTTTAATTTATTCATCATTAAATAGTAAAGATTTAAAGTATTATCAACAGTTTAGTGGTCAGTTTGATTTATCTAAGTTTTTACAGTCGTTTTTTGCAAGTGCATTGGTGCCAGTGCTTCAAAATCGTAGTTCCTTTATTGAAAATGGATATATTGATAATTTACAATATGATACTGTTTTAGTTAACTTTTTTGCGTTGAAATTACAAAATTTTAATAATATTTTGTTGAGTGAAAATATTAATGATAAATTACAATTTGATAAATTATTAAATAGTATGTTTCAGATTTCACAGAAATTTTATACTAATTATTTACGTACGATTTTTGATTTAGAAAATAATACTTATGTTCAAGGTTATAATAAAAAATATGGTTTGTTAGTAAATAATGGTTTTAAAATTTACCCATGATATTTTTATTTTTCAGATAAATATAAACAGTTAGATATTAAATTATATTCAGCATTTAAAAATCGGTTTTATAAGATTAATAATTATGGTAGTGTTTTTAATTATGATTTTTCGGTTGCTAATAATTATAATATTAACTCAAATTCGGGTTATGTTTTTGAAGGTGGTTTAAAAGATAAATATGGTTTAAAATACAAAAAAATTGAAGAACAAAAAATCGGTTATAATGTTTTTGAATTGCAAGCACAAAAAGAGAATGATATGTATCGTTATTATGATTTTAATTTTGAGATTTATAACTGACAAGAAATTAATAATGGTGGGTTGTTCCTTGATAAACAATGATGACAAGTACAATATGTAACGCCAGAGGGTTGATGAGATTTTGGTGCTCATATTAAAAATGTGGTGATTTGAATTGTCAACACTATTCCTGGTGTTAAACAAGTTAATGAATTAGCGAGTGGTGTTGGTAAGGTTTTTGAAACAGTATATAGTTTTTTTAGTCAGATATTTGAGGTATGAAAATTTAATCCAGCATTGTATAGTACAATAACAAATATCTTTTTATTAATTATTTATATGAAATTTGTGCGATTAATATAAAAAAGGAACTGTTATTAAGTTCCTTTTTTTCTTTTCAATCAGTAATTTTACCGGTTTTTTTATCTATTTGAGGTAATATTGGTTCACCAACGCCTTCTCATCTATATAATTCTATTACAGAATATCATTCTCTATTTAAAGTAACACCATTATTTCAAACATTACCAAATGGTTTGTCAATATCATTGTTTTTAAATTTAATAATTTTATAATTATCTGTTGTATTGGGTTTTCTTGCTGATATTATATATCATTTATTATTACGCACATTAAATTCTTGGTTAAATGTACCACTTATATTTTTTCAATTACTATCTTTTGGTGCTTGTTGTGGATTATATTTGGTTTATTATCTCCTCCCCCGTTTTCCGTTTTCATTATTATTTTCTTTTTTACAACTGATTAATGTTGTTGTGCTTGTTGCGTTTAATCCAATTGCTCCTATTATGCTAAGTCATTTTTTCATATAGATTGCTCCTTTTTATTGTTTTATATATAATTGATATTATCATATATCAATTATATATTAATAATTATTTTATAAATTAATGAAAGGTATATAAGTGTTATGTATAGTCATTTGAGTTTTATAGATAAAGTTAAATTAGAACAATTATTATTATCAAAAATGTTTTTAAAAAAGAATGGTGAACAGAATATTTCTGTAATTGCTAAATTTTTGAATAGACATCGTAGTACTATTTTACGAGAAATTAAGAGATTTAAAACTATTAAAGAATATAGTGCTTATAAGTTAGATGAAATGTATTAGAAATGTATTATGAGAAAAGAAAAAAGAATAATAAAAGATGTAAATTTACTGAAGAACAGATTAATTTTATGAAAATTAGACTTAATAAATATCGTGATGCTCCGAGAGAATTTATTTATCGTTATTTTTTAAAATTTAGTGTTAAATTTCCGGTTTGTGTTAAAACATTGTATAAATGAATTCGTTTAGGTTTTTATGGTTTTTTAAAACAGAATTTGCGACATCGTGGTAAAAAATATAAAACAAAAGGAAAATCTGATAATCGTGGTAAATTAACTGATTTTAAGTCAATTTGAGATATTGAAAATAAAGTTTCTAATGTTGGTTGATTAGAAATGGATACTGTTGTTGGAAAAAACCATCAATCTAGTTGTTTAGTTTTAGTAGAACAATCAAGTAAAAAATACTTTGCAATAAAATTAGAAAATCATACTGCTAATGAAGTTTTTGAAAAGCTTAAAGAAATTTTTATAAATAATAATTTAATTGGAAAAATTAAAGGAATAATAACAGATAGAGGGAAAGAATTTAGTGAATGACGAGAAATGGAAATATTTGCCAAAACACAAGTATATTTTTGTGATGCTGGCAAACCTCGTCAAAAACCTTTAATTGAAAATATGAATGGTGAGTTTAGAAAATGATTTCCTCTTGGAACTAATTTTAATAATGTTAGTCAAAAACAAATAGATTGAGTAGTTAATGTAATAAATGATAAACTCCGACCGTGTTTAAATTGAATAAGTGCAAAAGAAATGTTTTTGCATAATAT
>NZ_PUUH01000306.1:0-5400 GCF_002968355.1 Spiroplasma sp. ChiS
TTATTAATACTGTTAAACTGTTAATAAGATTGCAAAAGATATTGAAATTAAAAAGTAAAAGAATAAATTATTCCGCGTAATTTATTAGCGGATAATTTATTCAGTAGTGTTTTTAATGGAGCGAAGCGACAACGAGCGGAGCGAGTTTGCAAATTTCAATTTTTTAGTTTTTAGAAAGGAGATGTATTATGCCAACTTGATTAACGACAATATTTAGTGTTGTTATTGTATTAGCAATTTTTCTTTATTTTGGTTTATCAATTTATCAAAAAATTAAACAAATTCGAGGAAAGAAAAAAGAAAAAAAGAAATTGAAAGAAAGGAGAGTAATAAATAATGTTAGGTATGTATTTAACAACAGCGTTTACTTTTTTAACAGCACCTACACCTAAAACTATGACTGAGGGTATGACTGGTATTTGAACGGATTTGACTAGTGCATTATGAAAAGTTAAAGAAGGTATAACAAATATTTTACCTGAGATAATGGTTTTCTTAGGTGAAGCGTGAATTATATTAATTTCATTTGCTATATTTTGTATTATTAAAATCTTAAACTTTTTCCGTGTTATGGTTAAAGGATTTTAGTATTTATATTTATTATTTATCATGTATTTTAACTGTGGCACACTAGTTTTTATATGTGATTTGATTAAATAATTTTATTGTTTATTTTTACACTATACACTGTTTACAAATTTATTTTTTAATAAACTTTATTACTATCGTTAATATTGRGATAATAAAAATCCCTATTATACATATAAATTTAACTATATTTTCTATAGTTGATAAATCTATATTGTTTATTATTCATAATATTGAGTCTGTTATGAAAAATATTTTTTTAGTAGGATTTAATAAAAATAAGAATATTTCTATTAAGGGTCATACTAGTAATAGATTTGGGAAATAAATTTTTATAATATTTTTTATAAATATAGCTACTTTCTTTTAAAACTTGTAAACAGTGTATAGTGTAAAAATATTTATATTTAAGGTATTATTATGGTTTTCTCTCTGTATAAAAATATTTATAAATTTGTTAATTTATTAAAAATTCGAATAATAAATTTAAAAGTTATTATTAAAATTATTATTAATGAAATAATTGTTTTAATTGGTAATACCATTCATGATAATCAAAAAATAGATGGTATCACATTTGTAAAATTGTAAAAAATGAATTTATTATTTCTTCGATATTTTATTTCTCCTTTCTATTTAAAATAATTTATACAGAGGGAAAACCATAATAATATCAACTTAATTATAAACTTATGATTTTATAACTATTGTTAAAAATTAAATAGTATTTTTCAGTGTGCCAATTTTTATTATTTTTTTATTTTTATATTTAACAATGTTTATTAACATTGTTTATTAAACATTAAATAAACAATATATTAGCATTATTTATAACATTGTTAATAATCAGTGTTTATTACAATTAAAAAACATTATATAAACATTATTTATAACATTGTTTATTAAACAAATATTTAGTTAGGAGACTATATTATGGATATGAAATTTAAAACAACTAAGGAATATAAAGAATTAAAGAGAGATTTTATTATTACAAATTTTGTTTTTGGTTCTATTTATTTTGATATATTAATTTTTTTTGGTTTTTGTAGTGTTTTTATAATTTGGTCTTTAAATGTAGGAGATATTATTGGTATTTTAGGGTATTTTTTCTGTTTAATGTTTTTTGTTGTACTTTTACCATTTGTAATTATGGAGCATATATCAGAAGTTAAGGAATTTAAAGTTACAGTATTTAAGAAACAATTATTACCGTTAGAAAATATAGTTGGAAAATTAGGAGAAGGTAAAATGCTAAGAAGTGGAGATGATAAAATTGAGTAATTTTGTTAAGAAAAATCAGAATATAGAAAATTATTTTATTAGTAAGGAATTTATCCCTTTTACAACAGATAAAGCAAGTTTTATTAATTTACCTAATCATAATCGTCATATTGGTTTTTGATTGAGTAATAAGTTTATTTATCCGAGTGAAAAACATTCGGAACAAGTAGCAATCGGTTTGATTTATGATAATTCTTACCCTATTGTAAAATATGAAGAAAATTTAAAACGTCATATTTGAAAGTATTTAACTGGAACAAAATTAATCAATTTATATAATCAATATAAACAAAATTATTTTACTAAAATGAAAAAAGCGTTATTTTTAAGTGAACCTAAAAAAGTAAAAGCAAATAATAACAATAATAATTTAACAAATTAAAGTGTTGAAAAAGAACAAGAATTAATTAATGATTTGAAAGACTTAAATTAAATAAGTTTATATGATTATTGAGTTCAATTTGTTAGTTATATTATTGGTTCAAATGCCCCTGATTTTTTATATGTTATATCGTTTGTGTTATTTATTGTTTTGTTTTTTGGAATGTTTTTTAAACTTATTCAAAAAATGTGGAGTTTTTAAAAATGCAAAATGATTGAATTAAATTAAAAGAGTTTTTTATTCATATATTTTTGTTTATAGATAAAACGAATGTTGAAAGTATTACAATGTGAAATTTAACACAAAATGAATATTTAACTTTGATGGTTGGTATTTGAATTGGGATTTTGTTTTTAACTTGGTTTTTCTTGTGAATGGTTTTTAAAATAGTTGGGTATTTTAAATAATGAAAAAATTTATATTTTTCTTTAAAAACTATTGTTTTATTAGTGGTTCAATGCTTTTGTTTAGTTTAATTGATTTTATCTCAAACAAAATTTACTAACCGAAAAGCATTTAACTGATAAAAAATATTTTTTCACAATCATCACACAAAATATATACATTGCAAAGCAAATAATATTCAAAATAATAAACCAACACAATACAAAGAAATTATCCAAAGTATAATCCGTTATCGGTAATTATTGATAAGTTAGGAACTGGTAAAACATTACTTTTAACTTATTTGTCGCAAACTATGAAATTATTGACAGATGAAATTTATAGTAATTATCCGTTAGAAGATGATAAATTTAAAGTTTTAACATTTAAAAATTTAGATTTTACAGATAGAACAAAACCGGTTCCCCCAGATGATAGTGTTATTTTATTTGATGAAAGTTATTTGTATATTGATGGAACTAGTCCTCATGATGAGAAAAAAGTTCATAGTGGTAAAATACCGTGAATTGTTTTAGCGAGACATTTTGGACATCGTGCGTTGTTTACTGCTCAGCGTGAGGGTATAATTTGAAATAATATTCGCCAGTTAGCAAGTGGGATTATTATTCCAATTTCATTGAAAAAACTTGTTGCTAAAAAAGGATTTAATTTTTTTAATCGTTTCTTTATTATGCGAATTGGGATTTTCCAAGATATAACGGATTATGAAATTTGAAAAACAAAATCAGTAGAACGAACAGCAGAAGGTAAAAGAGCAAAACATAAGTCGGATGTTGGGTTAGAAATTCGGTTTTTTAAAATAATAATTTCCCTTGAATTCGCTAATAAGTATAGTCAATGGTTAAAGTTTGTGCGTGATTTAAAGAATGACAAAATTGTTAATAAAAAAGAATATTATTGGTCAGAAATTACAAAGTTAAGTGTTAAAGAACGATTAGAATTGTTTGATATTGATATTTTGAAAAAGAATTTAAAACCTAAAAAAGAAAAAGGAAATGGTAAAGATGATTAATTTATTAGTTGAAAATAATAATAGTAATTGAGATAATATTTTTAGTTTTGTTTTTAATATATTTTTGTTTATTTTTGATGTAATTTGAAATACAAAATTACCGATGACAAATACATCAATTGCTTATTTTTTAGTCTTTTTTATGGTTATTAAATTATCTATTTATGCAATTCACGGCACATCAACACAATATAATAATTTAGGTTCAACAGTTAATAATGGTGTTTCGCAAGTATATTCGTCAACTGTACGAAAAGGTATTAATGTTGGTAAAAATGTTTATCAGAATAGTAATAAGCAGCAAGTTAAAAAAGAACTTAAACGACAAAGTATTAGATATCAAGCAAAAAATATTAGAAGTACTAAATTTAAAGGAGATAAAAAGTAATGATTAAATTAGTTTTATTGGTGGCAGCGATTGCGATATTTGGAACTGGTTTTATTACTGTTATTATTAATCAATTTACATCGGCAAAAAATATTATTATGGATTTATATAATTCTGATACTTGGTTGATTTGATTATTTGGTAGAATGGCAATTTTATTTAGTCATCCGTTAATGTTAACAATATCAAGTTTATATATTATTAGGTTTATTGTTTCAAAAACATTGTATAGTTAAAAGTTAAGTTTATGAAAAAATCGTTATCTTTATTTGCCATATTTATTTTAACTTTTTTGGGTTTGGTTATTCCATTTATTACTTTAACGGCGTTTAGACCCTTAAATGAGGAGCATTATACGCTTAAACAAGAGAGAATAGTACTCATAAAGGTATTAATGAAACTGATTTTATTAATACGATGTTTTTACGCAGTAGTTTTTTTGAAAATTGGTCGGAAACAAATTATTTTATTAATCCAACTTTAAAAACATCAAAAAAATTATCGTTTAATGATAAATGGTATTTAGATTTTTTATAAGATAGTTATTCAACCGGAGTTGTTTATGATAAACCAGATGAAGTATTTTTGGGTTATTATCAACAATGACATATTTTAAAAAATAGGTATATGGTTGAAAAATTTTATGATATTAAAAAGAAGGATTTTTTGAATGATTTAACTGATTTTATTTATGCCTTTGCTGTAAAATATAAGATGTTTAATGTATCGAAAGAAATTGTGGAAAATGTTGACCGCTATAAAAAAAATCATTATCCAAGAGTTAAGTTAAAAGTAGATAATTGAAAATTAATTGATAGAGATAATTTTGTAAAAGAAAATAATGAAAAAAATAATAAATGATATATTTTAATTGCTAAACAAATGCAAAGTGATAATTTTTCTATTATAAAATTTAATTTTTCAAATGAGTTAATTTGAAAAGTTGGAGAACATGGAGAACATAGAATTAATAATCGTTGATATGTTTATATTAATTCACTATATCGTTGAGATGCTAATGGTGAACCCGAAACACCAACCATTAACAAAAACACCGGTGAAATTACTGATTGAAATAGTTATCAACAAACTCGCGTAAAAGAATTTATTGATTTATCTTTATATTCTGTTTTGAAAGAAAATATTAGAGTTCAGCAAGGTGGTAGTGCGGATTATGAAAATCCGAATAAGGTTGGTACAAAGCGGATAATTTTTGATTTTGAGACGGTTGATGAATTGGATGTTAAAAATATTAAAAAAGCAATTTATCGGATGATTTTAACTGTTGATGAAGCAAATTTAATTATTTCTGGTAGTTTAGAGTTAAATAATATTAATAAT